>JAITRD010000206.1 GCA_031288575.1 Treponema sp.
CTCCTCACCCCCGATGCCGAAAGGCTCCTCATCCAACGTTACCTTGCGGGACAGGGGCAGGGAAAAATCGGGGCCGGGGAGGCTCCGGAGGAGGGGCGGCAAGGCGGTTCAACCCAAGAACGGTTTTTAAGGAACACCCTGAGGCAGGCGGGTTTTTCCCCGGCGGTCCTGGACGCCCTGCGGGAGGAGGGAGAGCTGTGAAAGGCGCCAACTTGGATGGCCCGGACGGTTCCATTTCCGCCTTTTCCGCCCGGATCAGCGGCCAGGTTCAGGGGGTTGGTTTCCGGTATTCCGCCTGTCATGAGGCCCGCCGCGCGGGGATCCGCGGCTGGGTGCGTAACACTCCGGAGGGCGATGTGGAAGTCTGGGCCGAAGGCCCTCCGGCAAAACTGGAGGCCTTTTGTCAATGGCTCCGCCGGGGACCTCCGGGCGCCTGGGTAGATGCGGTCGACTCCGCTGTCCGTGCTCCCGCCGGCTACAGGACTTTTTCCATAGAGTATGATCGCCGATAGAGCGCTGCCGGTTAAAAAGCCGCCGGAAGGCCCTTGCGCAATTTACACAAAACATGGTATTATAATGATTGTTAAGCAGCTCCATGCGGCCGTTGTATAACGGTATTACCCGAGCTTCCCAAGCTCGTGACGCGGGTTCGACTCCCGTCGGCCGCTTTTCCTGCGGGCCCAGCCGTGCCTCCCTATGTTCCCCTTCCGCTAACAAGTAATGCTATGAAGGAACGCCGGCATGGGGTTTCTCCACCTTGATGGTTGCCGCATAGATCGTGTTGATGAGGCCCAGGAAGGCGGACAGGGAAAAAAGCACCTCAATACCGGTAACCTTCCATATCCACCCGCCCATGAGGGCGATCAGGATGCTGATCACGTGGTTTACCGAGATCCCCGTGGAGAGGGTAGCGGTTATCTCTTCCTGACTGGAGGCGATATCCTGGACATAGACGTTGCTGGCCATGCTGGCAATGGAAATGATGGAATCCAGCACAAAGTTGACGCAGACTACTATGTAGGCGACGCGGGGCGTAAACAGCCGGTGGGAGAATCCGTATAACAGGCAGACAATGATGAGGACGAGGGTGTCGGTCACCATGATTATCTTGTAGCCCACCTTGTCGATAAGCCGCCCCATGAGGGGGCTGAAGATGATGCCGAAAAAGGCGCATATCGCCAGCAGCACGGAGATAACCGATGTATCCGCGCCGTATTGGAGGATCAGTACATAGGGCGCAAACGTGATGAATATCTGCTTGCGGGCTCCGTAGAAAACCTCCAGCATGTAGAATTTAACAAATTTTCTCGCGAAGTAAAAACGCCGGCGCTGTACCTTGATGGTGGATTCCCTGAGCGCAAGGACGGTAATGCCGGCGCCTGTCATCAGTATCAGCGCCGCCGCATATACGGCCTTAAACCGGAAAATACTGGTACGCTCAAAGCCCAGCCGGGAGAAAATAAAAAACAGGACCGTTACGATGATAAAACCCAGGATATTGCCAATATTGCTGATGGCATTGGTGATGCCCAGGGAGGCCCCGCCCTGTTCCCGTCTTGCCAGATCCAGGGATATGGTGCTTCTTACGGGCATGATGATGTGTTCCCCCATGCTGAAGATCACCATGAAGAAGACCACGATGAATTTTCCGGTGCCGCTCACCAGGAGGCCGATGAGACCGGCGGCCATAAAGGCTATGCCAATCTTGAATATCCGGCTTTCGGAAAAACGGTACATCCAGGCGAGGATCAGCACCACGAGGAGCCCCGGGATCTCCCGGAAAAATTCAACCACCCCCCGTTCAAAGGCGGTGATATGTACTATTTCCGCCAGGTAGTTATCCTGTATGCCCCGGTAAAGGCCGTAGGCTATTCCCGACAGGGCAAGAACGCTTAAAAACCTTCCCACCTTGACTTCGGGCCGGTATATCGCAAAAAAAGAAGCAAACATCCCTGATTTTTTTTCTCCGCCGGGGACACCGGATGCACTGTTGCTCATGTTAAACGGGACCTCTTTGTTTGGGAACGGATACAACAGGGCGCCTTCCGGCCATGCGGAAGGCGCCTGGACTGTTTTTGTCGGTTCTGCAAGATACGGTCTACAACAGGGTTAATACCCCTAACGGCAAACGAAGACCTTCGTTCCGGTACTGCGCGTTTCATCCGGAAATACCGCCGCGCCAACCCGCGCCCTGAAGCTGGTAAATCAGGATACAAAGTCGTCTTTTTTACTCTTTTGGAGCCGGTTCCTTGGGTTCCTTTGCGGCCGCGGGTTTTTTTACCGCCTTTGCCGCTTTTGCGGGCTTTGCCGCCTTGGGTGCGGCAGCTTTTTTGACGGCAGCTTTCTTGTCCTTGGCCTTCGGGGCAGCGCCTTTTTTCCCCGCGGCAGGTTTGTCGGCCGCCTTTGGCGGGGCTTTCTTGGCCTTGGGGATCTTTTTCAAAATCTCGTTCAGTTCCGCGTCTTTTTCCAGTTCAGCGAGATCGTACTGGTTCTGCAGATCGATCCAGTATTGTACGGGGTTATCGAAATACTTGGCCAGCTTTAAGGCATTAGCGGTGCTAATTTTTAGTTTACCGCTGATGATCTGCCGTATGGCAGACGGGCTGAGTCCGATATCCTCAGATAACTTGGTGACACTGATCTGATACGAATCCAGAAAGGATTCTTTAAGAACGGCGCCGGGAAGAAGAATGGGTTGTTTTTTCATAACAACACTCCTTGTAAAGTATTTGATACTAAATAATATTCTACTTATTATAAAAGAATCCAGCCCCTTTCATACAATTTATGAAAAAAAATTATAAAAAAGATAATAAAGGAGGCTTTCCCAAAACCGTGCGCTTTAGCGCACAGTCAATTAGTTTTGGGACAGGCTCAAAGATGAAAGAGATTGTGAAAAAAATTTTCTGTTCCTTTTTCTGTTCCGCTTTCAGTTCCGCCAAACCCCGGGCTATGCGGAAATCCCAATTCCGGGTATACTGGAGCCGTAGAACATTGTACCGGATACGGGAGGTTGCTATGAAAACGGGTATTTTATGCGGTGTCTTTTTTGGCGTCATAACGGCCGGCGGTTTTGCTGTCGATAACCGGTTTACTGCGCCCCGGGATGGGATTGTTGCCGGCAGGATCGGCGAATTTGAAGTGTATATGCTGGTAGAAAACAGGGGCCAGGGCAGGCCCTCCATCCTCATCGGCGCGGATGAGACGCTGCGGAAACAGTATCTTCCCGGGGGAAGCTATGAATCCGAAACCAACACCTTCCTTATCCGCGGCCGGGGCCGCGTTATCGTGGTGGATACCGGTTTTGGCGGCGCTATTTTTGACCACATGAAAAGCCTGGGCATAAATCCCGGCGACGTGGATGCCGTGCTGATTACCCACATGCACGGGGATCATATCGGAGGGCTTCAGCGGGATGGTAAGCCCCTTTTCCCCAAGGCGGCGGTGTATCTGGCGCGGCAGGAAAAGGAGTATTGGGTGGACAGGAATACCGGCGGGCCGGCCGCCGCCGCCCTGGCGCCCTACGGTTCCCGGGTGGAAACGTTTCTGCCCGGAGAACCCGGAACCGCCCTCCGGGAACTGCTCCCGGGGATAAGTCCTATCGCCGCCTTTGGACATACCCCGGGGCACACCCTTTTTCTGGTAGAATCCGGGGGACAAAAACTGCTGATCTGGGGGGAT
>JAITRD010000277.1 GCA_031288575.1 Treponema sp.
ACCCCCTTCCCGGCGATCTTCAAAACCGGCACGGCCAACCAATACCAGAACATCCTGGCCCTGGGGGCGACCCCCCGGTATACCGCGGCGGTCTGGATGGGCAATTTTACCGGCGAGACGGTGATCGGCAAAACCGGGAGCTCCATCCCCGCGGAGGCGGTCCGGGACGCCCTGGTTTTTTTACAGGGCCGGGAGGGGCCGGATTTTGCCGGGCCGGAGGATTTTGTCCTCCGGGATGTCTGCGCCCTTTCGGGGATGGCCCCGGGGGAATCCTGTTTTTCCCGGGTGGGTGAATATGTCCGGCGGGGAACGGAACCGCCCCTCTGTACCTGGCACCGCGGCAGCCCGGTGGTAAGTTATCCCGCGGAGTACCAGTCCTGGTTTTTGGCCTCCCGGCGGCAGGGAGAATTGGATTATTCCGGCGCGCCCCTGGAGATCCTCACCCCCCGGGAGGGTTTTGTGTTTTTTACCAGCCCCGGCGCGGGCCGGAACGAGATCCCCCTGGAGGTGATAGGCGGTTTATACGACGAACTGCGGGTCTATTACGACGGCGAGCCCCTCACCCTGTCCCGGCCCTTTGTTTTTTACCTTCCCCCCGAGCCGGGGCCCCACACCCTCAGGGTGCAAAACGGCGAAGAAGAGGCAACGGTAAACTACCGGGTTGAATGATTTTTCCCCCTCCGCCGGGGGACCTCCGCCCGGGTTCTAAGCCAATTCTTCCAGGTTAAAGGGGGTTTCCTGGTAGACGTAGTTGAGCCAGTTGGAAAAAAAGAGGTGGGCGTGGGCCCGCCAGCGGACCACCGGGGTTTTGGCGGGATCGCCGCCGGGGTAGTAATTTTTCGGGACGGCGATGGGAAGCCCCTTGGCGAGATCCCGGCGGTATTCCCGGTCCAGGGTAAGGGGATCGTATTCCAGATGGCCGGTCACGTAGATCTCCCGGCCGTCCCGGGCGGTGGCGATAAACACCCCGGTTTCGGGGGTTTCGGACTGGATGGTCAGGGCGGGGGCGGCGTTTATGGCGTCCCGGTCGCTGGCGGTATGCCGGGACTGGGGGGCCAGGAATTCATCGTCAAAACCCCGGAAAAGGGTGGTGTACCGTTCATTGACCCCGTGGGGGAAGATTCCGAAGAGTTTTTGGGACAGTTCCCGTTTGGGGATGCCGTAACGCCGGTAAAGCCCCGCCTGGGCGCCCCAGCAGATATGCAAAACCGACCAGACATTTTGGGCCGAATAATCGATCACCGCCGCCAGTTCGTCCCAATAATCCACCTCCTCAAAGGGGAGGGTCTCCACCGGCGCGCCGGTAATGATGAGGCCGTCGAAACGTTCGTGCATTATTTTTTCGGAGGTAACGTAAAACCTTTCCAGATGCCCCGGCGGGGCGTTTCGGGAGGTATGGCTTTCCATCCGGAGGAGGGTGATATCCACCTGGAGGGGGCTGTTGCTCAGGAGCCGGAGAAGCTGGAGCTCCGTATCCACCGTGGTCGGCATAAGGTTTACAATAGCCACCTTAAGGGGGCGGATATCCTGATGTTCCGCCCGGTCGTCGGTCATAACAAAAACCCGCTCTTCCCGGAGAGCATGATAAGCAGGCAGGGTTTTGGGAATTTTTATGGGCATAATTAACTATACCATAGCGGCAAACGAAAAAAAAGCGTCCGCCGGAAGCTCCTTCGGCCTCCATAGAGGCGCTTTTTCTTGCCGCCCGGATAAAACCCCGGGAACAGTCCGGCCCGGGGGGCTCCCTATAGCTTCGCCTTTTCCGGAATCACGGGGACATCCCGGGCTTTTAAATACCGGCTGATGCATTCAACCAGGACATTGTGATCCTGGACGCCGGGAAGTCCCGAGACAAGGGCCGCCCCGACAAGGCCCGTGCCGGCAACCCGGATGGGAAAACCGCCGCCGCCGGTAACATACAGTTTGGGCTCCGGGACCCGGTTTTCCAGGGTTTGCTTTCCCCTTTGCATCCGCAGGGTAAAGAGCAGGGTGCTTGTTTCCATCTCCCGGACGGTATTAAATTTACGGGCCATCCAGGATTCATTGTTTAGAACCGTTCCTTCCGGGGAATACTGAAAAAGAATGAGCCCGTTCAACAGCCGTATGCTGACGGATAAAGCATAGTTTTTGTTTAAAATCTCTTCGGCAAATATTTTGCCCAGATCCCAGGCATCCTTCCGGTTAAAATGGGGAAACTGGAGCTGTTCCTCCTGCTTTTCTACTAAGACAATATACTTATCTACATTCATGAGTTTCTCCTTAAAGCTATATTCATAAAATAAATATGGAAAAAAATCATCCCCTGTGACATGATGGAACCATTATTGCCGGTAAAACGGAAAAGGAGTTTTTATGGACAGGGAAGGACGGATTAAGGATTTAATTTCTCAAATGACCCTGGAAGAAAAGGTGTCCCAGCTTAGTTATACGAGCGCCGCTATTCCGCGGCTTGGGATTCCCGAATATAATTGGTGGAACGAGTGCCTCCACGGGGTGGCCCGGGCGGGGCTTGCCACGGTATTTCCCCAGGCTATTGCCCTGGCGGCTGCCTTTGACGAGGACCTTGTTTACAGGGTCGCCCGGGCGATCTCCGACGAAGGCCGGGCCAAATATAACGAAGCGGTCAAGAGGGGCAACCGGGGGCAATACTGGGGGCTTACCTTCTGGACGCCGAATATTAATATCTTCCGGGATCCCAGGTGGGGCCGGGGCCAGGAAACCTACGGGGAAGACCCCTGTCTTACAAGCCGGATCGGCGTTGCTTTTGTGAAGGGCCTCCAGGGGGATGATCCGGAGCATCTGAAAACCGCGGCCTGCGCGAAACATTTCGCGGTCCATTCGGGGCCGGAGAATCAGCGGCATACCTTCGACGCCCGGGTTTCCAAAAAGGATCTTTTTGAAACATACCTTCCCGCTTTTAAGGCCCTGGTAGAAAACGGGGTGGAGTCGGTGATGGGCGCCTATAACCGTACCCTGGGGGAACCCTGCTGTGGCAGCGCCTATCTTTTAAAGGACATACTCCGGGGCCGCTGGAACTTTAAGGGCCATGTGGTTTCCGATTGCTGGGCCATCAAGGATTTTCATGAGAACCACAAAGTAACCGCCTCCCCGGAAGAATCCGCCGCTTTAGCCCTAAACGCCGGCTGCGACGTGAACTGCGGCTGCACCTATCCCATGCTGACGGTTGCCTGTAAAAAGGGCCTGGTTACCGAAGAGGCCATCGATACCGCCCTAACCCGGCTCCTGCGTACCCGGTTCCGTCTCGGCATGTTTGATTCCCCCGGGGAAGACCCCTACGCCCGTTTAGGCCGGGAACAGATTAATAACGAAAAACACCGGGACCTTGCCCGGGAGGCGGCGCAAAAATCCGTGGTGCTCCTGCGGAACGAAAAAAACCTCCTTCCCCTGGACGGCTCGGCGAAAAAGATCCTCCTGATAGGGCCCGCCGCCGCCAATATCCATGTCCTGCTGGCCAATTATTACGGAATTAGCCCCCGGCTGGTTACCCTTCTGGAAGGGCTGGGGGAGAAAATCCAGGATAAATTCGCGATTAACCTGGAATATCGCCAGGGTTGTCTTATGTATGACGAAAACCATCTCGCCAATGTTCCCTTTGGCGTTTCCCCTGATACGGATCTGGTGATTGCCGCCTGCGGCCTCGACGGAGCCATGGAAGGGGAGGAGGGGGACGCCATCGCGTCGGACTCTAACGGCGACCGGGACGCCATAGAGCTCCCCCCCTGGCAGCTCGCGTGGCTGCGGAAACTCAAGGCCGGAGGCAAGCCGGTAGTCCTGGTCCTTTTTGGGGGAAGCCCCATCGCGATCCCCGAGGACATCGCCGACGCCATTCTTTTTGCCTGGTATCCCGGGGAGCAGGGCGGCCGGGCCCTGGCGGATATTATCTTCGGCGACGCGGTTCCTTCGGGGAAACTCCCCGTTACTTTCCCCGTCTCCACGGCCCAGCTTCCCCCCTACGACGAGTATGCCATGAAAGGGAGAACCTACCGGTATATGAAAGAAAAGCCCCTCTATCCCTTTGGCTTTGGCCTCTCCTATACCACCTTCCAATTTGCTCCCCCCGGGCTTTCAAGTTCCGTGCTTTCCGCGGGGGATAAAATCAAGGTTGCGGCGGCCGTAACAAACACGGGGAAACGGGATGCCGAGGAAGTGGTGCAGCTCTATATAACCCGGGATGCCCGGGGTGATGATGATCCCCTAAGTTCCCTCCGCGCCTTCCGCCGGATCGCCGTTCCCGCGGGTAAAACCGTCCGGGCCGAATTTGAGCTTCCCTCCGCGGCCTTTGAATCAGTTAACGATGCCGGGGAAAGCCTGCTTATACCGGGTTCCTATACCCTTACCGTTGCCGACGCGGCGCCCCTGCCGGTTTCGGCAGAGCGGGGAGCCTCTGCGCCGGTAAGCGCTAAGATTACGGTAAAATAGGGGCCTGCTGAGCCTTTTTTTAAACCTGGCTGGTTTTGAAAAAAATAGTGCAGGAGCCTCTGGAAACCCTGGCCGGTTTTCAGAGGGTTTTTTTACGCCCCGGTCCGCCGCGGTTCAAATAACGGAAGCTTATAGCCCTAGGCTCCTGCATTTACTTTGTGCAAAGCAAGCGCGGCGCCATGGGGATTTTTCCCGCCCGGCCGGTTATTTTTGTTACGCCTCAATATTTGGCGATAAAAGTAAATGCAGAAGCCCTATTATAGCCCTTTGGGGTATTGCATTTTTTTACATAAAAACCGTATAATTATGCGATAAATATACAGGAAACGGAAATTCCTGGAATTGATGTTTTTTAAGGAGGAGAAAATGAAACTGAAAAAAATCCTGATTTCGCTTTTGTTCCTGTCATTGGGGATGGGGCTTTATGCCAAAGGCGCGGCTCAGCAGATCCGGATGGCTACCGGGGGAAATACCGGGACTTATTATGCCTTCGGTTCGGCGGTAGGACAGATCCTTTCGAATAAGACCGGTTTTGCTGTTACTATCCAGTCTACCGGAGCCTCCAAAGCGAATATTCAGCTCATCGCCGCGGGAGAAGTGGAGCTTGCCATCGTTCAAAACGATGTAATGGATTATGCCTACCGGGGGGTGGATCTCTTTAACGGGGAAAAGATTACCGCCTTTACCACCATGGCGGCTCTTTATGCCGAGGTATGTCAGGTTGTCGCTAATCCCGCCGCGGGGATCAGGAGCGTCGAAGATCTTAAGGGCAAAAATGTGTCCGTAGGGGACGCCGGGAGCGGCACCGAATTTAACGCCCGGCAGATTCTGGAAGCCTACGGGATTACCTTTGATGACATTAACAAGCAAAACCTGAGCTTTGGCGCCTCCGCGGATGCCCTGCGGGATAATAAAATCGACGCCTTTTTCTGCGTTGCCGGGGCGCCTACCACCGCCATTGTGGATCTTGCCATCGGAAAGGATATCATTGTGCTGGACATTGACGATGCCCATGCGGCCCAGCTCAAACAGAAATACCCCTTTTACACCCAGTTCCCCGTTCCCGCGGGAAGTTACCGGGGGCAAAGCGCCGCGGTAAAGACCGTGGCGGTAAAGGCAACTTTTATTGTAAGCAATAAGCTTTCGGAAGATACGGTATACCAGCTTACCAAAACCCTTCTTGAAAGCAAGGCGGAGATCGAAACAGCCCACGCCAAGGGAGCCGAATTGTCCTCCGCTTATGCGGTAGAGGGGATCTCCGTGCCCTTCCATCCGGGGGCGGAAAAATATTTCCGTGAGATAGGTGCTTTAAAATAACTTTCCCATATTACGGGCATGAAAGTTTGGTACGGGCTTGTTTTTAACTTGATATTAGCTGCCCTGGTTATTTCCGGGGCGGTATTTTTTAAAACCCGCGCCGAAGAAAGGGGAGTTTCCCTATTGGTGGCAAGGGATTCCCGTTCCGGGAAAAAATACGGATCCTGGACCCTTCCGGAAGGGGGGGAGTTTTCGATAGAGTTTATCCATTCGGTCAATCAAACGCCGGTTCGGGATACCTTTAAGATAGAAAAAAAGCGGATTTGGCCGGTGGCCGCCCGGTTTAGTTCCTTCGGCGCGGGGATGCAAACTGCCCTGGAGGAAGAACAGGCTTTCAGCCGGGAAGGGGATTTCCTGGTTATTACCGGATTTACCCAATCCTACCGGGAGCTTAATTATATTGTAGGAACCGTTTCGGATCATATTTTATGGATCCGTGATGAACCGGTGAGTCTGCGGGACCTTTGCGGGAAAAACGCCCATGTCAGGTTTCGGGTTGAAGGGGGATTTGCCGGAAAAGGAGGAGCGTTATGACCAATATGGCCCAGGAGGATCAATCGGTCCGTATTTTATCCGGGAAGGAAACCGAAGCGCTTATCGCTCAGTTTGACCGGGAATCTAATGTGCGCTCTTTTTCGGGGATCCCCGGTTTTATTGTGAAGGGGCTGCTTCTTCTTTTTACCGCCTATGTCTTTTGGGTTACCCTTATCGTTTCCCTTCCCGAGCAGGTGCGGCGCAGCGCCTTTCTGGGGATCCTCATCTTCATCGGTTACATCCTCTATCCTGTCCGCTTTGGTAAAACAGAGCGGCAAAATTATGTGCCCTGGTACGATCTGGTATTAGGGACCCTGGGGAGCGTCGCCTTTTTTTATTATGCCGTAAATTTTCAAACCATAATAGCCAGGGCCATCATGCTCCAGCCTTTGGATGTCCTGATGGGGATTACGGGAAGCCTGATCCTGGCGGAGCTTTGCCGGCGGGTGGTGGGAATCCCTATTTTGGTAGTGGCAGCCGGATTTATCGCCTACGCCTTTGCCGCGGGGTTTTCTCTCCGCCGGGTAGTGCATCAGCTTTTTTATACCACCGACGGCATTATCGGAACTCCCATCGGCGTTTGTTCCACCTTTATTGTGCTTTTTATATTCCTCGCGTCCTTTTTGGAAAAATCCGGAATTGCTTCCTTTTTTATCGATCTTGCCAACTCTGTGGCGGGGTTCGCTTCCGGAGGACCCGCCAAGGTGGCGGTGATTGCCAGCGCCCTGGAGGGGATGTATTCGGGAAGTTCCGTGGCCAATACGGTGGGGAGCGGGAGCGTTACCATCCCGGTAATGAAAAAAATCGGCTATAAGCCGGAATTTGCCGCCGCCGTAGAGGCTGCCGCTTCCACGGGGGGGCAGATCATGCCCCCGATTATGGGAGCCGCCGCTTTCCTCATGGCGGAACTTACCGGCATTCCCTACCCGGTAATCGCCGTTTCCGCCATCCTGCCGGCGGTGTTATATTTTACGGGGATCTTTCTTATGATCCACTTTGAGGCGAAAAAGCTGGGGCTCCAGGGGCTTCCCAAGGAATCCATCCCCCATTTTGGCAGGCTTCTTTTTTCCAGGGGCTACCTTTTTTTGCCGGTAATTATCCTGGTAGCCCTTATGAGCCTGGGATTTACCCCGGCCTATGCGGCCTGCTTTGCCATCCTTGCGGCGGTGGCGGTGAGCATGTTCCGGAAAGACACCCGCTTCACCCCTGTTTCTTTTCTGGACGCCTTAGGAGGCGGGGCCCGGAATACCATCGGGGTCGCCATGGCCTGCGCAATCGCCGGCATTGTGGTGGGCATTGTTTCCCTCACCGGCCTGGGACAGGTCCTTATTTCCCTGCTCCTTATGGTGGCGAATAACAGCCTTTTCCTCGCCCTGCTCCTCACCATGATCGCCTGCCTTATCCTGGGGATGGGAATTCCCACTACCGCAAATTATGTGATCATGGCTACTATTACCGCCCCCATTGTAATCCGTATGGGGGTTCCGGTTATGGCGGCCCATATGTTTGTGTTTTATTTTGGAATCGTGGCGGACATAACTCCCCCGGTCGCCCTTGCCGCCTATGCGGGAGCGGCCATCGCCAAAGCAAATCCCATTAAAACCGGGATCACCGCCACCCGGCTGGCCATTACCGCTTTTATCATCCCCTATATCTTTGTATTTAATCCGGCCATGCTTTTTATTGATACCACCCCCTTTGAGGTTGTCCGGATCGTGGTCACTTCCTGCATTGGCATGTTCGGACTTGCCGTGGGCCTTGAGGGGTATATGCTGCGCCGGGTTTTTCTTGTAGAACGGCTTCTGGCTGTTGCCGGAGGGCTTTTGCTCATTGATCCGGGACTTTTAAGCGATCTTTTGGGGTTCGCTTTTATCATTCTTGTGGTGATACTCCAGCGGGTAGGCCGCGGGTCTTTCCGGTTAAAATAAAAAGCCCTTATTGACTAAGCTTTGCTTATGGGCTATAAATGAAATTCACGCGCGATAACCGCGATAATAACACGTTAAGCGTTAAACGCCGGCAAACGGTTTATCCGAGCCCGGGGCGGTGTTAATTTCAGTTAATCGGATCCCTTAGGATTAAAGCGGTTTTACCCTAAGGAAAATGGAAGGAGGATCCATGAGCGCCAGAATAAGGCTCAAAAAATTCGGTACTAAAAAGCGTCCCTATTACCGCATCGTGGTTATGGATAAACGGGCCCCCAGGGACGGGAAAACCCTTGAGGAATTAGGTTATTACCACCCTATTGAAGTGGAAGACAAGCAGATCCTTTTTGATCCGGACAAGGTCAAGAACTGGATAGAAAAGGGCGCTACCGTAAGCGATACGGTGCGCAAAATCTTGAATAAAAAGAATTTTTCCTTATAAAAAAGGAAAACCTCCAGAACTTTCATTTTAGTGGTTTTACCTCCATGTTCCGGCTCTTTTGGAACCTGCCTTGAAGTAAAAGGTTTTGAGTTTTGAAAAGGGCTTGTTTTTTGATGATTTAAGGAGAAAGGATAGATGGAAAAAGATCTGGTTGAATATATTGTAAAATCCCTGGTGGATGATCCCTCCGCGGTATCGGTGAGTGTTGTTGAAGGGGAAAAGTCTACCATTTTGGAACTCCGGGTAGCCTCCGATGATATCGGCAAGGTGATTGGCAAACACGGCCGCATTGCCAAGGCTATCAGGACCGTGTTGCAGGCGGCTACCGCCAAAAGCGGCAAACATACGGTTCTGGAGATATTGGATTAGGAAACTCCGGATATCCGGTCGGGTTTTCCGTATTAACTATAGGAAACTGGGGTGACCGACCAATTTGTGGTAGCTTTAGTGGGGGCGCCCTTTGGCCTTAAGGGGTTCGTCAAGGTTCAGTCCCTTTCCAGGGAAACGGATCATTTGAAACGCCTCCGGTCGGTAGTTCTCCGCCGGGAAAAGGCCGAAGGGCTTTATGAGGTGGAAGAAACGAGCGGGGCTTCCCGCTTTTTTTTGATGAAATTTAAGGGGATTGATACCCCGGAAGCGGCAAAAGGGCTGCAAGGGGCGGAGCTGGTAACGGACCGGGCCCACGCGGCTCCCCTCAAGGCGGGGGAATTTTATATAGAGGATCTCCGGGGGCTTGAGGTAGTTTCTGTTTCCGGCGTAGCCCTTGGCCGCGTTAGGGACGTGATTGAAGGGGGCGGGGGAGAACTGGCGGAGGTGCGGCTTCCCGGGGGGGAATTACGGCTTGTTCCTTTCCGGCAGGAATTTTTGGGGGATATTAACCTAAAAACCGGCAAGGCGGTACTCCTGAAAGAATGGATTCTGGAATGAGGTTTACGGTACTTTCCCTTTTTCCGGAGATCATCGATGTTTTTTTTTCCAGTTCCATCATGGCTAAAGCGATTGAGCGGGGGCTTCTGGAGTACCGGGGGGTTAATATCCGGGATTTTGCCTGGGATAAGCATAGAACCTGCGACGATGCCCCCTATGGCGGCGGCCCGGGGATGCTTATGATGGCGGAACCCCTGGGACGGGCCCTGGATTCGGCGGGAGCCCGCCGCCGGAACCTTTTATCCGGGGATTTGCCGCCGGAACCAAGCCCGGCGGAGGGGGAGAGCGGCCCCGGAACAGGGCAAACCCGGCCCCGGGTGATATGCCTTTCCCCGTCGGGGCGGCCCTTTACCCAGGAGCTGGCCCGGGAGTTCTCCCGGGAAAAGGAACTCCTCCTGCTCTGCGGTCGTTATGAGGGGATCGACCAGCGGATCATCGACCTCTATGTGGACGATGAAATTTCCCTGGGGGATTATGTGTTATCCTCCGGGGAAGCGGCCGCTTTGGCCGTCATAGACGCGGTCTACCGCCTGGTGGACCGGGTGATTACTCCCGCCTCCCTGGAGGAGGAAAGTTTTGCCGGGGGATTATTGGAGTATCCCCAGTATACACGGCCCGAAGTTTATGATACCCTGAAGGTCCCTGAGATTTTGCTTTCGGGGCATCATGAAAATATACGGCGCTGGCGCCTTAAAAAACGGGTCGAAAAAACCCTGGCCCAAAGGCCAGATCTGATCCGGCGGGGAAAGGAAAGGGGCTTTTTTGATGAGGAGACCCGTAAATTTATAGAGGAACTAGAGGATGGGCCGGAAACAGCGGCGGAATCCGAGGGGGAGAAATGAACGAAATACAGGCAATTGAAGCTTCCCAGATGACAAACATACCTGGCGAATTCAAAATCGGCGATACGGTAAAGGTACATTTCAAGATTGTTGAAGGTAAAAACGAACGGATCCAGGTGTATGAAGGCCTGGTTATCGCCATGAAAAATTCTCAGGCCAGTAAGACCTTTACGGTACGGAAAAATTCCTACGGGGTCGGGGTGGAACGGATTTTCCCCTTTTATTCGCCCCGGATCGCCAAGGTAGAACTGGTCCGTCCCGGTAAGGTCCGCCGGGCAAAGCTCTATTATATCCGGAATAAAATTGGCAAGGCCGCCAAAATCAAGGAACTTATCGTCAAAAAAGGCGCCCGTTCTAAGACCGCTCCCAAAACGGCTCCGGCCGAAGCGGCCCAGAACGCCGATACCTGAGGTTTTCCGTGGGGCCTGTGCCTCTGGATTTTCCCGGCAGCCCCCGGCCCGTTTTCCGGGAAGGGCTCCGCCAATCCCCTGAAGGGGGAATGCCGGCAGAAATGCCGGCGCCGGGAAAACAAGAAGGCAAACCGTCCCTTCCGGTACCGGGGGAGATTCCCTTTTCCCCGGTTTCTTCAAAAGACTTAGCGTTTACCCTGGGTATCCCCCAGGACACCCTTTCTTCCCAATTAATAGCCTTTTTCCGCTATTTTTCCCTTCCCCTGGAGGGGGAAGCCTTGTCGAAACTCCGCCGGGACATCCTTCTTTTCCGGGCGGCGCTTCC
>JAITRD010000208.1 GCA_031288575.1 Treponema sp.
TCTTCCATGCTGTCGGAATGCATGCGGACCAGGCGGCCCACCTTAAACCTTTTCCGGGCCCGGGTGTTCATAAGCTCATCCCCCTTTTTCAGGGACCCCTGGTAGATCCGGACATAGGTAAGCTGGCCGTATTGGCCGTCCTCCAGTTTAAAACCCAGGGCGACGGTGGGGCTCTTTTCGTCCGCGGAAAGCTCCTTCCGCTCTTCGTTATGATCGATATCCAGGGCGTAGTTCTTTACTTCCATGGGATTGGGCAGGTAATTCGTTACCCCGTCCAGAAGAAGCTGGATGCCCTTGTTTTTATAGGCCGAACCCATCATCACCGGCACAAAGGATTCCGCCAGGGTCCCGGTGCGGATGGCGCGGTGGAGCAGATCCTCGGGAATGGCCTCCCCCCCTAGGTAAAGCTCCGCAAGCTCGTCGGAATACATGGAAACCGCGTCGATAAGCTCTTCCCGGTATTTTTCGGCGTCCCCCTTGAGGTGGGGAGGAATTTCGGCATAACGGATATTTTCCCCCTGGCTGCCGTCAAAATACACCGCCTTCATGGCGATAAGATCCACCATCCCCTCAAGTTTGTCCTCAAGCCCGATGGGAATTTGGATAAAAACCGCGTTGAGCCCCAGTTTTTCCCGGAGCTGGAGCCGGACCTTAAAGGGATTCGCCCCGGTCCGGTCGCACTTGTTGATAAAGGCGATCCGGGGAACATGGTAACGTTTAAGCTGCCGGTCCACCGTGATCGACTGGGACTGAACCCCGCCCACCGCGCAGAGGACCAAAACAGCCCCGTCCAGCACCCGGAGGGACCGCTCTACCTCAATGGTAAAGTCCACATGACCGGGGGTATCGATCAGGTTAATCGTGTAGTCCTTCCATTCAACCTGGGTTGCCGCGGACTGAATCGTAATGCCCCGCTCCCGTTCAAGCTCCATGTGGTCCATGGTCGCCCCGACCCCGTCTTTTCCCCGGACTTCGTGGATGGCGTGAATTTTATTGCTATAAAACAAAATACGTTCAGACAGGGTAGTTTTTCCCGAATCAATATGCGCGCTGATTCCGATATTCCGCATCTTTGTAATATCGATGCCCATGTTCATTTTACTCCTGATAAATAAATAGTATAGAAAAATAGAAAAAACGGTAATGAATTTACCGCCTGAATTATGAGTCAAGTTTAGAGCAAGTCCCATTAAACCAGACTTTCGAACAAACGCCTCTAATTGCAATAATATAGCAAGCTTTTCAAGAAATTTCAAGATGGCGCCTTAGGCTCCGGCATTTACTTTTATAACCCGCTGTTGAAGCGTAACAAAAATAACCGGCTGGGAGGGCAAAATTCCCATGAGGGTCACGCTTGCTTTGCACGAGAAGGTTTTGTTTTGCTCCCGAGAGAGACAGATGGTGCAAAGCTTCGGTCAAGTGCCCCTCATGGGAATTTTGCCCTCCCAGCCGGCCTTATTGTTCCGTTTAATAGGCGAGGCCGTAAAGGCCGGGCCTTTGAGGGGGGAAGAAATTTCCGGGTGAGAGAGGGGTAGTGAGGGTTTAAATTAAAAGTAAATGCAGGTGCCCTGGGGTAAAAGGTTAAACTTGACCTACAATTCAGGCGGTAAATTTATTACCTCGGAAGCTGTTACCCCCCTTCAGGCTAAAGTTGCCCCACTTTGCTTGAGCAAGCCCGCAGGGGAGGGGGAAAGGCCGGGAAGCTTCATTTGTTTGGAAATCAGGGGGCATACATAGTATATTTTATTTGATGTTCTTGTATAAAAATCATTTCGGGCCCCCGTTTTTTTACCGGGAGGTTCTCAGTATCGCCCTGCCGGTTATGTTGCAGCAGCTTATTATGAGCATGGTTTCTCTGATTGACAACTTTATGGTTGCCGGGCTGGGGGATACCAGTATGGCCGCGGTGAATGTGGCCAATCAAATCAATTTTGTCTTTATTGTCCTTGTAAATACCGTCTGCGGGGCCGGAGGAATTTACCTGGCCCAGTTTAACGGGGCCGGCAACGCCGCGGGAATGGGCCACGCCTACCGGTTTAAGGTCATCTTTTCCCTTTCCGCCGCGATCTTTTACGGCATCCTCTGCTGGACCATTCCGGAGGAGATGATCGCCATGATGACCATGGGAAACGCCGCCCAGGAAGAGATCATCCGCATCGGCGCGGGCTACCTCAGGTTCAGTTCCTTTACCCTCATCCCCATTGCCCTCTCATCGGCGATAGGCAGCTCTTTCCGGGAAATGGGCTTTCCCCAGGTCCCCCTGATAATCTCCGCCCTGGCGACCATGGTGAATACCACCGGGAACTGGATCCTGATCTACGGGAATTTGGGAGCCCCCCGGCTTGAGGTATCCGGCGCGGCCCTGGCAACCATTGCGGCCAGGGTTTTTGAGCTCGCGTTTTTTCTTATTTACGCAAAAGGCATTAAACCTCCCTTTTTTGTCGGTTTTACTAAAATTTTCCCCGTCCATAAGCGGCTGGTTAAAACCATTCTGGCTAAATCGGGGATGATGTTCCTCTCCGAAGCTTCCTGGATTAGTTCCGAAACCATCATGACCGCCCTGTATAACGGACGGGGAGGGGCGGAGGTGGTAGCGGGGATGGCCGCGGGCTGGACCATTGCCAACATCTTTTTCCTGCTTTTTAGCGGAATCTGGACTGCCGCGACGGTGGTGGTGGGAGGAAGCCTGGGGGCCGGTAAATTAGAAGAAGCCCGGATTCGGGCGGAGTGGATCAAATCCGGCTCGGTGATAGCGGGGATAATCATTTCTATGGCCGGGGCAATTGCGTCAACCCTGCTCATCCCCTTGGTTTTTACCAACCTGACCGAAGCGGCCCGGGGGTTCAGCCTGGGGCTTGTTTACGTGATCCTGCTTTACCTTCCCCTTTGGGCCCTGCTGAATTCCCTCTTTGCCATAAGCCGGGCCGGAGGAGACACCGCCATGGGAATGTACGCCGATGTTTCGGTAAATACCCTGATTTTTGTTCCCGGGGCCTTCTTTTTAGCCCTCTGTACCCCCCTCAGCCCGGTGATCATGTTCGCCATTTTAAAACTTTCGGATATCGCCAAATTTTTTGTGGCCCGCCATTTCTATAATAAGGAACGGTGGGTACGGAACCTCACCAGGGAAACCAGAAAATAAGCCTTCCCCGCAAAAGCGGAAGGGCCGGCTCATCCGGGGATCTCGAATATTCCGTCCAGGATATGATTAGGCTGGTAGGGAAAAGGCGGGACATCCTCCGTAAGGGTAACCCCCGAAAGCACCAGCACGGTCTCTATGTCCGATTCCACCCCCGCGACAATATCCGTATCCATCCTGTCGCCGATGATCACCGTATCCTCCCGCCGGGCGTTAAGCTGCCGCATGCCGTGGCGCATCATCAGGGGATTGGGTTTGCCCACAAAATAGGCTTTAACCTTTGCCGCAAGTTCAATGGGGGTCACCAGGGCGCCGCAGGCCGGGACGATGCCCCCCTCCACAGGGCCGGAAAGGTCCGGGTTGGTACCGATGAGCCGGGCGCCGCCGCGGACCAGTTTGACCGCCCGTTCCAGGTTTTCCAGATTGTAGCCCCGGGACTCGCCTACCACCACATAATCGGGGTTGATGTTATTCATGGTAAACCCCGCGTCATAAAGGGCCTGGATCAGCCCCGGTTCGCCAATTACATAAACTGAACCCCCGGGATGCTGGGAAGCGAGAAACCGCGCCGTTGCCAGGGCGCTGGTATAAAAATGCTCCGGCGCCACCATGATGCCCAGCCGGGAAAGCTTTTGGGCCAGTTCCAGGGGAGAACGTTCGCTTGAATTGGTAAGAAACAAAAAAGACTTGTCCCTTTGGTTCAGCCATTCCACAAATTCCGCGGCTCCCCTAAGCAGTTGATTCCCATGGTAGATGACTCCGTCCATATCGATAATAAAAGCTTTCTTCGATCTGATTTTATCTAGGTCTTTCATGGGCTAACTATATAAAAAAAAGGGGGAAATAGAAATACGCCTGAGCCCGGACTTTTATCGCCAAATATTGAAGCGTAACAAAAATTACCGGCTGGGCGGGCAAAATGCCCCAGGGGGTCACGCTTGCTTTGCACGAGGAGGTTTTGTCGTTGTCCTTGAGGGCCAGATGGTGCAAAGCTTCGGTCAAGTGCCCCCCTGGGGCATTTTGCCCGCCCAGCCGGCCTTATTGTTCCGTTTGGGGGAGGTTTAGGCGGTAAAGGCAGGCCCTTTGAAGGGGAAGGGATTTCTGGGTGAGGGGGAAGACGGGCTATCTGCCGCAGGGAAGGGGTAGTGAGCGGTTTAATAGTTTTGCTATCATCGGGTTTTTCCTTTGGGGCTTAAGTTGAAAGTAAATGCGGAAGCCCGGCGCGGAGGATGGCGCCGAAGGGCAGGGTATGCGATGATTAAAGGATGGACAAGTCGTTTTGGGGAAGCCGCCGTTTTTACGAGGAAATACTTATTATTGGCTTTCCGGTGGCCCTGCAAAATCTCCTTACCACCTCCGCCGGCATGGTGGACACGATC
>JAITRD010000020.1 GCA_031288575.1 Treponema sp.
CTGCTGACCCGGACCGGGACGAGGACGGCCTGCCCGACGCGGCGGAAGAGTACTTCCACACGGACCCGGATAACAGGGACAGCGACGGTGACGGTCACCCGGACGGGTGGGAGGTGAAAGACGGTTACGACCCCCTGGACCCCAATGACCCGGAGGACGGGGACGGGGACGGGTATCCCGACGACTGGGAGAGGGAACACGGCTACGACCCGGCCAACCCGGACGACCCGCCGAAGGATGGGGACGACGACAACGACGGGCTGTCGAACTGGGAAGAGATGGAGAAGGGGACCGATCCCCATTCCGGGGACACCGACGGGGACGGGATGCCCGACAAGTGGGAGGTAGACAACGGCTTGAAGCCCAAGGACCCTGCGGACGCGGGAGAGGACCAGGACCATGACGGCATGACTAACAAGGAAGAATACGACTATTCCCCAGACCTGGACCCCCAGGATCCGGATACCGACGGGGACGGGTTCCCCGACGGCCGGGAGGTGAAATACGATTACGACCCCCTGGACCCGAAGGACCCGGACCCGAATGGGGACGACGACAACGACGGGCTGTCGAACAAGGAAGAACTGGAGAAGGGGACGGATCCGACAAAATCCGACACCGACGGGGACGGGATGCCCGACAAGTGGGAGGTGGACAACGACTTGAAGCCCAACTGTTCCGAGGACGCGGGCTGGGACGGCGACGGGGACGGCATGACTAACAAGGAAGAATACGACTATTCCCAAAAGTGGCCTAACCGGCCCCGGGATCTGGACCCCTGGAATGAGGATACCGACGGGGACGGGTTCCTCGACGGGGAGGAACTGCAGAACGAGTGGGACCCCTTGGACGATAAAAACCCTACGGCGGGCGGCATCGAGATAACCTTGCAGTCTACGGAGTCGGATCCTGTTTTTCAGAATGTACCCATATACGTGGGTGATACTCCCACCTTCACCGTAAACAACCCCGTCGACGGATACCAATACCATTGGTACTGGGACGGTGTTTTCGTTTCCTCCGGAACGTCCTATACCCTGGCGGCCAATCAAGCGCCGGGTATATACGAATTGACGGTAGTAGTGGTTACCAATGAGGGTGCGCTTTCGGGCGGGTGTCGGATTACGATAAATAGCAAATAAGGAGAAGGAGGCATACGATGAAGAGAAAGAGTATATACGCGGCGGCGGGCTTGGTGTTATTTTTCCTGGCTGCCTGTAATATGGCGGGGCCGGACATCAGACTGGCGGGGACGGTGCCGGTTCAGATCGGCATAGGCATAGAGGGCCGGACGGTGCGGCCCGGGCAGGGGCCCGATGATGACTTAATAAATAATTATGTAAAGACGTGGCAACTGTGGGGCAAAAAGACGGAAGACACGGGAGACCTCAAGTGGCTGCTGTCATTTTCCCAGAAGGCCAATGATGAGAGTAATCGGACGGTTTATCTGGAACCGGAGATATGGGACTTTACCCTTAAAGGGCTTAATGCTCAGGAGGATCTTGTTTTAGAGGGAAAGATAAAGATCCGGGAAATCACCCTTGCGGGGCCAAACTCCCTGAATTTTACGGTGGCGCCGGTTTCGGAGAATGGCAAAGGGAGGTTTAAAATCACCATCGAGCTGCCTGAGGGCCACGGTATAACGATGGCGTACTTTCTTTTAGGCGGAACGGTGAGGGCCTCCTCTGTTCCTCCGGCGAATCCGAATCTTGGCGGGCTTTATGAGGTTATTTTTAATAGCACGAGTAATATTATTAGCGATAACGAACCTCTCCTGGGTGACTATTATTTTAGCGTCCGGCTGGTAAAGAAGGATAGCAACAACGCCGAGGTCCTCTACGGCGTGGTGTCGGAGATGATCCATGTGCGGGCGAACCTGCCGAGTGAAAAAACATACACCCTCAGCCTTAGCGACCTGAATCAAACATATCTTATAGATTACGTCGAAAACGGAGGCGACATCCTAGACGGGGACAAACGAGAGGGCCATTACCAGGTTACCGATGCGGAGTATTTCCTGCTCACCTCTGCAGATATTGCCCGCCAGGGGTATACCTTCGCTGGCTGGTATAGGGCGCTGGATTTGAGCGGCACTCCGGTCACCAGTATTCCGCAGGGCAGCACGAAAAATGAAATATTCTACGCCAAATGGGAGATGGAGACTTACACCATCACTTACGTGTTGAATGGGGGCACTAACCCGAGTGATCCGGCTCCGAAGGCTTCTTATGACATAACAGACGTAACAAACGCGGTCATACCCCTGCCCACTAAGCTTACCAAGGGTGGTCACGAATTCGCCGGATGGTACGCCGATGCGACTCTTACCAACGGCCCGGTTACCGAAATTCCGGCGAACAGCACCGGACATAAAACATTCTACGCCAAATGGAAGGATGCCAGCGCAACCGTTTCATACGCGTTGGAGGCTACCGATGATCCTACTTTGCATGCGAACGCATCGGTCACCATGGCCCAGGGTGGTCATATCGATTTCTCCGTAAAACCACCCGACGGATCCCCAAACCCATTTCAGTATAACTGGTACTGGAACGGTGTTAAATTCCTCTTGTCCCTGGGTCCTTATACAGGTTTAATAAAGGGTATTACGCTGTATTCAGGAACGGTGGATGAGTATCCAGGAACAGCCTGGGATACGACCGGCGTGCCGGGGCTTTACAGACGGCCGTCATCGGTGCAGAACGTTTACGAAGTGTTGGTGGAAAAGCCGGGGGTTTACGAACTGTCGGTGGTGACTAACACTCAAAGGGCGGACAAAACCACGGAGACTCTTTCGGCCCGTGTAATGGTTACGGTAAATGCTAAAAATGCTCCCTAAGGAGCGTGCGGGCATACGTTCCGTGAGCGGGACTGGACTGACTGAACCCAGATAACGCAAGGGTGCCGGGCGCCAATTTTATTGGCGCCCGGCACCCTGTTCATATAACAAAAACTTTTTCGCCGGCCCGGGAGGACGGTAACGGTTACGCGATCTGGATTCTGAGCCCGCGGAAGGGTGCCGGTCATTAGGGCTGCATATGGCGGCAGGGGCCCCAAATTCCCGGATAAAGGAGCGGGTATATATAAATGCCGAAAGGCCAGATAAGGGAGCGCGCGATGAAGAGAAAGAGCATATACGTTGCCGCGGCCGGTTTGGCGCTGTTTTTGCTGGCCGCCTGTACGATGGCGGAGCCGGAAATCAGGCCGGACGGTGCGGCGGCGGCGCGGATCAGCATAGAAGCGGAAGGCCGGACGGTGCGGCCGGCGGCCGCGTTAGGAAATGTAACGAAGTGGAAATTGCAGGGAGGGAAGAAGCCGGGCGTAAAAGGCCCCTTAGTGGAATTTTCCAATACGGCCCCGGCCGCGGCCCGGACGGTTTATCTGGAACCGGGAGAGTGGGTTTTTACCCTTACGGGGTATAAGGGGAATAATGAAATATTACAGGGGGAGATAGCGGGCCAGAACATCACCCTTGCCGGGGATAATCTCCTGTCTTTTAAGGTGGCGCCGGTTTTGGGCGGCCTGGGGAAGGTGCGGATAACGCTCACGCTCCCCGCCGGTCACGGCATAACAAGGGCAGAGGTTTATTTAAACCAGGTGAAAACGGGCAATATTACGCCGGATAATAATAAGGTTGTGTATCAAAACGACAGCATGACCGCGGGGGACTACTATATCAGCATCCGGCTGTATAATGGGAGCGACCTCTACGGCGTGAAGTCGGAAATAGTGCAGGTGAGGAAAAACCTGCTGAGCGAAAAAGGATATACCCTGGGCACGGGCGACCTGAATCTTAAGTATCTTATAACCTACAATTCAAACGGAGGGGGGTTCAGCGGCGGCATGACAACCGGTTATTACCGGTCAACCGATGCCAAGGACCTGCCTACGCCAACCCGCGCGGGTTACGTCTTTGAGGGCTGGTATGCGGATCCGGGTTTGACCGAGAGGGTAAGCCGGATTGAGCCGGGAAGTACGGGGGATAAGCAATTCTGGGCCAAATGGGCCGCGAAACCGGTCACAGGCGCCCCTTAATGGAAAGCAGGCAATGGTAGAACCGGTCATCCCGGCGCGATTACATGATTAATTGCTTTTTGTTTTACCTAAACCACCGGTTATGCCGGTGGTTTTTAATTGGCTGCCGCTGCGGCGGAGGTTGTATGTTGAAATAATTTTTTCTAAAATAAAATTTATGGGAATATTTTTTAAAAAATTGTATGCGGTGTTTCTAATGCCCGCTCCGGGGAGGGGTTATGGCGGAAGATCAGTATATCTACCAGAATCAGGAATATATTAAAATCCTTCCTGTCTGGGCACAGGAACTGGCCAATAAATACGGCTCCCGGACCGCGAATCTCTACATCCTTCACGGAAACATCCGGGACTATCTTCCCCATAAAAGAAAGGAAGACGAATTTACCTTTACCCGGGTCCAGGAGTATATTTCGGAGGTTCTTTTCGGCAACCGGGACATTATTGCCTTTTATGACCGTTCCGGGGGGGTTTCCTTTTGCGAGGAAGGGATGGCCCGGGAGTATGTCGCGGTTATGTCCAAACGCTATGCCGCCCCCGAGACGGACCCGGCGGATTTTCTTTCCCCGGATCCGGAAAAGAGCCTTCTTTTTCTTGAGAAATATTTTATATCCCGGATTCCCCAGGATCGGCATGAAAAAAGCCGCCGGATGGTGCTGATTATCGACTACGCGGAAACCATAGTCCCCGCAGGGGACCTCATCCGCCTCTCCGACACGGACCGGTACTGCCTGGTGACCTTTAACCGCTGGGCCGGGGAGCCGAAATTCATCCGGGGGGATATTTCCGTTATCCTCCTAACCGAAAACCTCGCCGATATTTCCCCCCGGCTGGTACGTTCCCCCGCCACCGTTAAGGTAAACGTCCCCTTTCCCGGCGACAAGGTGCGCTCCAGTTTCTTGCGGTATAAAGAGCTGGAGGGAAAACTCCTCCTGGATCGGGGGCTGACGGCGGAACGGATCGGGGCCGTTACCAACGGGCTTAATTTGATGAACCTGAACCAGCTTGTTGCCGAAAGCTACGAAAAAAATATGCCCCTGTCGCTGGAATATATACGCCGGAAAAAAAAGGAATTTATTGAAAACGAGGCGGGGGGGCTTCTGGAATTCCTGGAAACCGGGTACAGCCTGTCCCATGTGTCGGGCCATGATTTTGTAAAAAAACGGTTCAAAAACGCCGCCCGGGCGATCAAAATGGGGCGGACGGATGTACTCCCCATGGGCTACCTTATCGCCGGCCCGGTAGGCACGGGCAAAAGTTTTATGGTCAGCGCCTTCGCGGGAGAAATCGGCATTCCCATGGTTAAATTCCGCAACTTCCGGTCCAAGTGGCAGGGGGATACCGAATCAAACCTGGAAAAGGTCCTCAATATCCTCACGGCCATGGCGCCGGTGGCGGTGATGATCGACGAGGCGGACGCTTTCCTCGGGGACCGGGATCAGGAGGGGGATTCGGGGACCAGCAACCGGGTTTTTGCCCAGATTACCAGCTTCATGGGCAATACGGAGTACCGGGGAAAGATTATCTGGTTTCTCATCACCTGCCGGCCCGACCTTATCCCCATCGACCTCAAGCGCCAGGGCCGGGCGGAGGAACACCTGGCCCTCTTTTATCCCGAATCCGACGGCGACCGGGAAGCCCTTTTTAACACCCTGGTAAAAAAACTGAACCTGGACATCCGGAAGTTTTCCATCTCGGATCTTTTTAAAAAGTACCACCATGAATATTCCGGCGCGGACCTGGAAGCGGTACTGGTCCGGGCAAAACTCCTGGCGGCCATGGATAACCGGGTTTATGTTACCCGGGAAGATATGGAGGAGGCCATGGGCGATTTTATTCCCGCCGCCTATCCCCACGAGGTGGAGCTCCAAAACCTGGTCGCCATCCTGGAATGTACCTCCAAGGAGATGATCCCCAGAAAATTCCGGGATTATAACAGGACCCGGCTTATCAAGGAAATCCGGGAGCTTAAAGCCCTCCTGGGTGAACGGGAACGGGGATAAGCTACTTGTTCAGGGCCGCCAGTTCCCGCTGAACCAGGGCCGCCAGTTCCTCCGGGGCTTTGGCAAGTTCCGTAAGGCGGCTTTCCCCTTCGCCCCGGCGTTTGACCTCCGCCATGGGCCGCTCCAGGGCCAGGTTTTTATCCCCGACCACCACCCGGTAGGGGATGCCCGTCAGGTCCGCGTCCTTGAATTTAACCCCCGGCCGTTCATCCCGGTCGTCCAAGAGGACCTCGATGCCCCTTTGTTCCAGCGCCGCCGCCAGGCCGTCCGCGGCCTGCTTCACGGCGTCCCCGTATTTTATGGGGATGATGATGACCTGATAGGGCGCCGCGGTCATGGGCCAGATAATGCCCTCCCCGTCGTGGTGCTCCTCGATTATCGAGGCCAGGGTCCGGTCAAGGCCTATGCCGTAACTCCCCATGGTGGGGATATGGCTTTCCCCCCTTTCATCAAGGTAGCTTACCCGCATGGACTGGGTGTATCTATACCCCAGCTTAAAGATATGCCCCAGCTCGTTCCCCTTTTTTTCGTAAAGTTCCCCCCCGCAGAGGGGGCAGCGGTCCCCGGCCTTTACGGTCCTGACATCGGCCACCAGCCAGGGCTCAAAATCCCGGCCGTAGCTTACGTGGGTGTAGTGGAGATCCCTGGCAAGGGCGCCGGTAACCGCGTCGTTCATGGCCTTGACGGTCTCGTCGGCGATAACCGGCAGGGCCTTAAGCCCCACCGGCCCGGCAAAGCCCACGGGGGCCCCGGTAAGGCGCTCCACGTCGGCGTCCGCGGCCAGGGCCACCTCCGAGGCTTTGAGGGCCGCGGCGAGTTTTATCTCGTTTACGTCCAGGTCCCCCCGGATGGTCACGGCAAAAAAGGCTTCCGGGTACAGCTCCGGGGCTTCCGGGGCGGGCTTCCGCCTTTCCCATTGGGCGCCCCCCGGCGCCGAGGACAGATCCCGTTCTACATTCACCCCCCGGTAGATCAGGGTTTTGATGAACTTTTTGGCGTCGGTTTTGAGGAAACCGCAGAGTTCCTGTATGGTTTTTACCTCCGGGGTGTCTATCTTTTCTATGGCCGGCAGGGAAGCGGCGGCCCTTTTGGCTGCCTCCACAGAGGCGGCGGCTTCAAAATCGGCTTTGCAGGCCGCCTTTTCCACATTGGCGGCGTAATCGCAGTCTTTGCAGAGGATAAGGGTATTGTCCCCGATCTCGCTTTCCACCATAAATTCCTCGGAACCGCTCCCCCCCATGGCGCCCGAATCGGCCTCGACGGGGATCACCGTAAGGCCGCAGCGTTTAAAAATCCGCCGGTAGGCCCGGCCCATGTCCTGGTAGGTTTTGTCCAGGCTGGAATCGTCGGTATGGTAGGAATAGGCGTCCTTCATCACAAATTCCCGGCCCCGCATGACCCCGTAACGGGGACGGATCTCGTCCCGGTATTTGGTGTTGATCTGGTAGAGGGTAAGGGGAAGCCGGCGGTAACTGGACAACTCGTCCCGGACCAGGCTGGTAAAGACCTCTTCCGCGGTGGGGGAAACCACAAAATCTCCCCCCAGCCGGTTTTTGACCCGGAGCATGGCCTCCCCAAAGGTCTCCCAGCGGCCCGACTCCTTCCACAGCTCCCCCGGGACCACCACCGTAGGCTTTACCTCCAGGCCGCCGATGGCGTCCATCTCCTCCCGGATAATGGCTTCCACCTTTCTGAAGGAACGGAGCCCCAGGGGCAGGTAGGCAAAAAGGCCGTTGGCGAGCTTGCGGATCATGCCGGAACGGAACATAAGCCGGTGGCTTACAAT
>JAITRD010000072.1 GCA_031288575.1 Treponema sp.
GTCAGGATCCGGCTGAATGAAAAGCCCCTCCTTTTTATTACCCGGATCACCGGTTCCCTGCCCCGGCGGCTTTACGGCGACGAGGCGCGGATCCGCCAGGTTCTGCTTAACCTCCTGAGCAACGCCATAAAATACACCCGGGAGGGGCATATTGCCCTTTCGATTTACGGCAAGCCCCTTCCGGATGCCGGCCCCCGGGAGGGGGAGGCCGGCGGTCCCCGGTTTACCCTGTGTTTTGAGGTGGCCGATACGGGGATTGGGATAAAAAGCGAGGACATGGGCCGGCTTTTTGGCAATTTTGAGCAATTTGATGTCCAATACAACCGGGGCATCGAAGGGACCGGCCTGGGGCTTGCCATAAGCCGGAGCCTCTGCCGGCTTATGGGCGGGGACATCGGCGTCCAAAGCGTCTACGGTCAGGGCAGTACCTTTACGATTCATCTGCCCCAGGGGATACTCGACGGGGAACCCTTTGCCCAGGTGGAAAAAAGCGAATCCCTCGCGGTTTTGGTCTACGAAAAGCGGCCCCTTTACGCCGAATCCCTGGTTTACACCCTGGAAAACCTGGGCGTGCCCTGTTCCCCGGTCCAAAGCGGCCCGGAACTGCGGGGGTGCCTGCAAAACCGGAGTTATTCCTTTGTGTTTACTTCCTCCGCCCTGTACCCGGAGAGCCGGGAAATCCTGGAGGAACAAGGCTCCGGGGCGGTTTTGGTACTCCTCACGATATACGGCGAGGAGTACCGGCCGGATATACCGGCCCTGGCCATGCCGGTCCATCCCCTGGCCGTGGCAAATATCCTCAGCGGCACGGCCCCGGACGCCCCGTACCCGGAGACAAAAGATAAGGCCGCCCGTTTTATCGCCCCCAGCGTCCGGGTGTTGCTGGTGGACGACATCAGCATCAACCTCGACGTGGCGGAGGGGCTGCTTTCCGTCTACGGCGTCCGGACGGATCTGTCTTTAAGCGGCCGGGAAGCGGTGGAACTGGTCAAAAAAAATTCCTACGACCTTGTTTTTATGGACCACATGATGCCCGGCATGGACGGCATAGAGGCCGCCGGGGCCATCCGTGCCTGGGAGGAAGCTCAGGGCAAAAAGAAAGTCCCCATCATAGCTTTAACCGCCAACGCCATTGTGGGGATGAAGGAAATGTTTTTGGAAAAGGGCTTTGACGACTATATTTCCAAACCCATAGAGCTCTCCAAGCTGGATGAAATAATGTCCCGGTGGATCCCCGGGGAGAAGCGGATAAAAGCCGGCGGCCTGAAAGGGGAAACCCCTGGCGATGCCGGCCTGGCCATTCCCGGGGTGGACGTAAAATGGGGCGTCAGCATGACCGGCGGGACCGAGGAGGGCTACCGTAAAGCGCTGGCCTGGTTTTGCGAGGACGCCGCCGGGCGGCTTCCCCTTTTTGCCGCCGGACTCGCCGCCGGGGATCTTCCCCTGGTGAATTCCCAGGCCCGGACCATCAAAGGCGCCGCGGCAAACATCGGCGCGGCGGGGATATCCGCGGAAGCGGCCGCCCTGGAAACGGCGGGAAAGGCCGGGAACCTGGGGGCGGTCCGGGAGGGGCTGTCTTTCTTCCAAAAACACCTCGCTTTGCTTATCGAAGACATAAAACAGGCCCTGGAAACAGGGGAGAACCCCGAATTGACGGGGCCCCCGGGGCATGAAGGAAATTGACCGGATCCTTGCGGGGAACTTAAAAATTTTAACCAAAACCCGCGGCGGATGGTGGAAGAAAAAACAAAAACCGTATTAGAGTTAGGGGATGCCGTTCTCAAAACCGGGACGGTCCGGGCCGCGGCGCAGCAGGAAAAAATCTAACATGACCGGAGCGGATATGGAAAGCAAGCGGAAGCATTTGTTTGTTATCAACCCCGTTTCTTTTCGTACCGAAGGGGAGATGAACCTTTTTGCCGATGAGGTAAAGGATCAATTCCGGCGGTTTATCAAAGAAGAATGCGCCCTCCAGGTTTCCCGTTTTCCCCGGCACGCCATCCAGACGGTGCGGCGCTATATCATCCAGGCGGGGGCGGAGCAAACGGTCCGGGTCTACGCGGTGGGAGGAGACGGGATACTTTTTGACTGCCTGAACGGAATCGTGGGGCTGCCCAACGCGGAACTGGTCCCGGTTCCCTACGGGCGCACCAACGATTTTGTCCGCGCCTTTGGGGAGGGTAAAAACGACCTTTTTAAGAACATCCCCCTCCTGGCATTGGCGGCGTTTATTCCCACGGACATTCTCCACTGCGGCAGTAATTATGCCCTTAACCTCTGCCTGGTCGGGCTGGAATCGGCTGCGGTTTTCCGGGCCGTGGAAATGCAGCAGCGGCTGAAAGACTTCCCCCGGTTTATCAGAAACAGCCGCCGCCTGTATAATGTCCTTTATTATTTGGGGGGCTTTCTGGCAATGTGCGATCAAAAAATAATTCGCCAGGAATACACCATCGGCATTGACGGGGAGGACCTCAGCGGCAGCTATGTCAGCGTCAATATCGCCAACGGGCCCTGCTACGGCGGCGATAAAAGCGCCGTGGTTACCGCCGTTCCCGACGACGGCCTGATGGATGTGCTTTTGTTCAAGGGCAGGGGTACCCTCCGGGGCCTTTCCCGGATCCTGCCCTATACCGGGGGCCATTACGACCGTTTCCCCGGGGATTTTATCCTGAGGCGGGGGAAAACCGTAACGATCCGCTCCCGGGACCCCATGCTGATAAACCTGGACGGCGAGGCCTTTTTGGACACCAACATCCAGGTGGAATTGATTCAGCGGGCGGTCAAGATAGCGGCGCCGGGCAACATAAGCTACCACAGGAGGCGCCCCTTTCATGAGCAACCGGTCTCCCGATAAACCCTCCGCGCCGTCCGGTGATCGATCTGTTTCCCGGCATCGAGCAGGGCCGTTTTATCGACATGAGCGACATTACCCCCCATGGAGCTAAACTTGACCCACTTTGCCTGAGTAGGTCCGCCGGGGAGGGAAAAATGCCGGGAAAAACATTTGGAATTCTCCGCCGGAGCGTATCGAAGATAGCGGATGCGGGCTCTACAATCGTTTTGCCCGGCATTTTTCCCTCCCCGGCGGAAATTACACAGCATTTTGTGGGTCAAGTTTAGGCCGGAGCAGGCGGGGTAAAACCGCTCCGTTAAGGAGCGTTTGTTCAAAAACCGTAGCACACGCCCGGCGCCCAGTAAAAGTGACCATACAGAAATTTGTGGGTCAAGTTTAGGTCCTTAGGCTGAGGCCCCTTCCTGTTTCCGCCGTTTCCGCAGGGCTATATATAGTCAACTAAGCTCTGTTGTAGTAAACTAATTTACGCAGGGGGAAATTGTCATGGGAAAAACTTTTCAAAACCTATTCCTGCTGACGGATATTGTGCATTTTAAGGAAGGGGAGTGTATTATATGGCCCAAATACCGGCATCACGGCGGGAACTGAAAAACGCCTTCAGCAAACATTATCATGTGTATAATGCCATGGATCAATCATACCATCCCATGACCAGAAGATTACTGCTTTTTTATGCGGTTGAGTCGGGATTAAAATGCTATCTGTTAAAGAACATACATAAGTATATGACCAGTGAACTTTATACCTATAAACAATTTAATGATTTACAAGAACACGGGCATGATATCAGGCGTTTAGTCAAATTCGCGGGTATTAGTGGTCAAAAAGATTATCAACTGGGCAACCTGTTTATGAAAAATGGAGATACCATAGCGCCGGAACAGTTTCATCAGCTTTGGCGCTATGGTATAGAATCAAGGGTTTTAGAAAACGAAGATCGTATTGAAGTAACGCTAAAAAATATCGCCGATTGGCTTAGCAGCAATCTTGTCGAATAAACAGGGAGGAACGAGGTAATGTTTTATACGTGGATGGATATAGAATGGAAAATAAAGTCGGAAAGAAAAAACTGGCCTTCATCCTGGGCCTCTATAGAAGTGTATCCGGAAGAACTGATCATTAATGTGAAAAATGGGCTTATGTCTGAAACGACCCGTTCTGAATCGCCGGAATTCCTGCGCGGCATCCTTTGTGATGCCTTTGATTCCGCAAGCCAAACAATTAAATTGCCCTTAATGGACAGCCGGTTGCGTATAGTGCTTGAAGAAACAGACCCGGAGGCTTTGCCCCGGTCATCCCCGTTGCCTTTATTCAAGAATTCCTTTTATCAGGAAAGGTATAACCCGGAATCTTCGGATCCAAATCCGTTCAAAGCCCCCGTTGTTGCCTTTCATTCATATAAGGGAGGTGTGGGGAGGACCCTTTCTTTGGTTGCGCTGCTTCATGAATTAATCCGGCAGAATAAAAGATTCAAAGCCCTTGTTGTTGACGCCGATATAGAAGCCCCCGGCCTGACTTTAATGGCTGAAGGCTATGGGTTCCCGTCTGAAGATCGAATAAGTTATGCGGATATTCTTTCGCTTATTCATAATTCGGAAACCGGCATACTTTTTAGTAAAGTGGTAAATGATGTCGCAAGATTAATGGTAAATTCCACGATTGTTGTACCGGGGACAGATGTTAATACGGATCAATTTTTTATTCCCGCATACCGTTTTGACTATCAATTGCTGGACAACTTTATCCACCCTGAAACTATTGTCTCCATGCCCAACCGCTCATTTATTATACAGGATTTTTTTTCAAGGCTGGGAGAAATTTTAAAGGTTGACGCGGTGATTGTTGATTTGCGGGCAGGATTTAGCGAATTGTCCGCTCCCTTTTTGTTTGATCCAAGGGTTAAGCGGGTGTTTGTGACTACTACATCGAAACAGTCTGTTATGGGGACAAAAAACATTCTTGATAAAGTATACTCGTCCTCTTTTTCCCAAAAGCAGGGCATGAACGGCGATGAGATCGCAAATATGACGGTTCTGCTCACCATGATCCCTAAGGATTTTGATGGTGATAAGTTAAATGGAATAACCATTGATTTGCTTGACGCAATGTCAAAAAATACATCACCGGGAGGGGCAAACAAGAATCATGATGAAGATGATACAATTTTGAGCGATATAGTTATCGAAGCTAAATTTTCCGATAATCTAATTCATCTGGAAAATATAGATCAGGTAATCGATTCAGTAAAAGACAGCACTTCTGTTTTGCAGACTGCCGAGACATTGGCAAAACGAATTGTTTTACCTGATGGATCGGGCAAGGAGCCGGCTAAGACAATTGACGAGAAATACCGCGAAGAGATTATTGACAGGGTTCATGATATTGCCGAAAAAGAAATTACCGCAGAAGGTTTGTCCGGTGTAAAAATAATGGTAACAGGCGCATTAGAAAAATTATGCCGGGCGTATCAGGACGCAATTCCAAAGGTTGTCGTTTTGGGGGCAAAGGGGTCAGGGAAAACTTATATATATAAGCAATTATTGGATGACCTGTTTTGGGAAACATTTACCGGGAAAATACTGAAAGAGAAAAACCGTACTCCCAAATTTATGGTTATGCCCATTTTGGCAACAAAGAACCGGTCTGCAATGCATCCCCTTCTGGAAAAATGTTTTTTGAATGTAAAAAAAGAGCTAGGCATTGATATTGATATTGGGATGCTTCATAAAAACGAAATGGCTTTGCAGGAAACCAATACGGCTGATCATGTTATGCAAGCTGCGGCGTGGCTTGAAACATGGAATAAAATTCTGCTTGGCAGCCTGTCAATAGAAAAATACGGTACTTTTCATAAACTGGAGGCGGGTTTAGCAGCGGCCGGAAAAAAAATTGTTTTTATCATCGACGGCCTTGAGGATATTTTCAACGATACAATTGATTCGGAAAACAGCAGGGAAGGGATAAAATCCTTATGCCAGGACATGGTGAATCAATTTTCGGAATACAAAAACATAGGGATAATAGTATTTATCCGTAATGACATAACCAAGAATTCAATACAAACAAACTACGAGCAGTTTGAAAGACAATATGCCGGTTATGCCCTTAAATGGTCCCAGGACGAGGCCCTGCGGCTGGCGATTTGGATATTGGCCCAGGTTGGCTTTTATAAGAACAGAAAAAGCATAATAGGGGATGAAAAGGATATCCCCAAATTATCCCGTTCCAGCCTGGAGGATTGCCTAATTCCATTTTGGGGGTTAAAACTGGGCGGGGATGGTTCAAATGAGGCGTTCTCAACCAGATGGATCATTACCGCCCTTTCCGATTTGAACTTACAAATTCAGGCACGGGATATAATAAGATTTCTTTCGTATGCAACGTCAAATTGTACTAGAGATCAATACTACCACGATAGGATATTACTGCCTGCCGATATAAAACACGCAATTCCATCCTGTTCAGAAAAAAAACTTGAGGAAATATACAGCGAGATGCCGAATATTAAATCCATACTCACCAAATTTGAAAAGGCAAATATAGAGAAAGAACTGCCGATTAAAACCGAAACCATGAATTCGGTGCTTTCCGTCAGCGAGCGTTCCCAATTGGAAGCCCAGGGCTTTCTCACCTTTGCGGGCAATGATTATTATATTCCGGAAATCATACGCCACGCTCTTGGCTATAAATATGCCCACGGTTCAAGGCCAAGGGTACTTTCCCTCTTGCAAAAAAGATAGTTTTGGATAGACGCCTACACTGGGGCCCCTTCCTGTTTCCGCCGTTTCCGCAGGGCTTCCAGGCATTCCCGCTTGAAGATCACCACCGAAAGGCCCCGGTACTCGATTTCTTTTTTCAGGCACAGGGCGTTTTCCTCTAAAAGCTGCTTTTTCGCTTCCAGTTCCAAGAGGTGTTCCGCTTTTACCCCAAGGCCCAAAATAAGGGGGGGGAGGGCGGAGGAGGGGATCATGGTTTCCTGGC
>JAITRD010000069.1 GCA_031288575.1 Treponema sp.
TGGGTGTAGATATCGATCATCTCGTCGGCGGAAAAGAGTTTGTCCGGGTTGGATTTCCAGAATTTGTAGCCCTTTTTGCCCCCCTCGTCAAAAAGCTCGGAACTGGCGCAGTCCAGGGCAATGGCAACCTGTTCCCCGGCTTTATACCCGGCCTTTTCGATGGCCTTCATGATATATTCCAGGGCTTCCTCGTTGCCGATATCCGGGGCAAAACCACCCTCGTCCCCCACGGAGGTATTTTTCCCCCCGTCTTTGAGCAGTTTTTTCAGGGTATGGAAGATCTCCGCGGTCCACCGGACCGCCTCCCGGATGGATTCAGCCCCCACGGGCATGACCATAAACTCCTGGAAGTCGATTTTATTGTCCGCGTGTTTCCCGCCGTTTATGATATTTGCCATGGGCACCGGCAGCAGGTTGGAATGGAAGGTCCCCAGGTATTTGTAGAGGGGCACGTCCAGAAAATTCGCCGCGGCCCGGGCGGCGGCCATGGACACTCCCAATATGGCGTTAGCCCCGAGCTTGCCCTTGTTTTCCGTACCGTCCAGCTCGATCATGGTCCGGTCAATATCCACCTGTTCCAAGGCATCCAGGCCCTGAATCTCCGGGGCAATAAGGTTGTTGACGTTATCCACCGCCTTGAGGACCCCCTTGCCCAGGTACCGGCCCTTGTCGTCATCCCTAAGTTCCACCGCCTCATGTTCCCCGGTGGACGCCCCGGAAGGAACCGCCGCCCGTCCCAGGGAACCGTCCTCCAGGACCACGTCTACCTCAACCGTAGGATTCCCCCGGGAATCAAGGATCTCCCTGGCCGTAACATATTCAATGATACTCATATCCTTCCTCCGCACATAGATATCTGAAACTCCGCAAGAGCTCATAACCGCGCAAACGCCCTCGGCGCCCACTCACATACTTAATTGTCCGGTTTTATTACCCCCTCGTCAAGGCTTTCAGGCTTGAAAGCGGCAATTTAACATTTATGATAAAAATCCCGCAGGGCCGCCCCAGCCAGGGGGCTAAACTTGACCCACAATTCGGGTGGTAAATTTATTACTCCGGAGGCTATTATCCCCTTTCAGGCTAAAGTTGCCCACTTTGCTTGAGCAGGTCCACGGAATTCCCCGCCGGAGCAGACGGAGTAAAGCCGCTCCGTTAAGGAGCGTTTGCTCAAAAACCGCAACATACGCCCGGCGCTCAGTGAAAGTAACCATACGGAAAAAGGCGCGAAGACTTTAGTCTGAGCAGTGCGCCGGAGAAGATAGCGGAGGCGGATTCTACAAGCATTTTTCCCGGCCTTTTCCCCTCCCCGGCGGGAATTACACAGAATTTTGTGGGTCAAGTTTAGGCCGGGGGCACGCCTGTAAAAAATCTTTACTTCAAATATAGCTCCCTGAGGCGCTCCGGTTTTGCCTTTATTTCCTCCCGGAGATACCGGTCTGTCCCGCCGTAAAGGGTGTCGATGGTCTGGAAGGCCGCCGCCAGGTAGGAACGCCGGACCGAAACCATCATGGCTAAATGGGGGGAGGCGGCTATCCACTCGGTGTATTTGCCCTCAAGATATTCCTCGGAAAGCATGTAATCGGCATAGACGGTTTCCCGGCTTACCCCCAGGGCCGTGAGGATCAGGGCCGCCGCCAATCCGGTCCGGTCTTTGCCGGCGGAACAGTGAAAAAGCAGGGGCGTGTTTTGCGGCTCCGCGAGGAGCTCAAAAAATTCCCGGTACTGCTCCCGGGCAATCGACACAAGATGGCGGTAGAGTTCCTCCATCAGGGCTTCTCCGGTGATCCCCTGCCCGGCCCTGGTCAGGTCCAGTATATTCCCCGCCTCAATGGCCAATTCCCGGGTACAGGTCACGGTCGGCAGGGCATCATCCGGGGCCTTTTCTTTTTCCTTTTCGCCGCGGAAATCCACGATGGTTTTGAGGTTCCGGCCCGCGAGAACGGCCCGGTCCCCCTCGGGAATTCCGTGGAGATCCCCTCCCCGGTAGAGCAGGCCCCACCGTACCTGCTTGCCCTCCGCCCCGGCATAGCCCCCCAGATCCCGCACATTGTAGAGGCCCTTCAAGGGAAGCAGCCGCTCGGGGGCGGTTCCCCCATATTCATCAAAACTCATATCCACTCCTTCTGGTCTATTCATTTTTAAAAAAACCATGTATAAATAAATTTATAATATGGAATTTAAAGAGTTTAACCTACACCCCGACCTCCAACGGGGTATTACGGAAGCGGGCTATATCAACTGTATGCCCGTACAGGAACAGGTGCTTACCCATGCCTTTGGAGGCCAGGATCTCTATGTTCAATCCCAGACCGGGACCGGAAAAACCGCGGCTTTTTTGATCGTTATCTTTCAGCGTCTCCTTACCGAATCCCTTTTAAACGGGAAAAAGGCGATTATCATGGTGCCTACCCGGGAACTGGCGGTTCAGGTGGAGGAGGAGGCGAAACTTCTGGGGAAATACCTGCCCTTCACAATCGGCAGCTTCTACGGCGGGGTGGGCTATACCCAGCAGCAGCAGCTTCTCCGGGATAATGTCCAA
>JAITRD010000114.1 GCA_031288575.1 Treponema sp.
ATATGATAGACCTTCGGGAATTGGCGGCCTGTTACAATATCTCCCATGAGGACATGGTTGCTTTAAAAAAGCAGGAGATCATCTTCTCCATCCTCAAGGCCCATACCGAGCGGGGGGGGATTATTTATGCCTATGGTTCCCTGGAGATTCTGCCCGACAGTTACGGTTTTTTACGGAGCCCCCAGAATTCCTACCTTCCCGGCCCGGACGATATCTATATCAGCCCCAGCCAGATCCGGCTTTTTGCCCTTAAAACCGGGGATACGGTTTACGGCCAGATCCGGAGCCCCAAGGAGGGGGAGCGGTTTTTCGCCATGCTCCGGGTGGAAACGGTAAACTACGACGATCCCACGGTGGCCCAAAACCGGATCCCCTTCGATAACCTGACCCCCCTTTACCCCGATGAAAAACTGAATCTGGAAACGCTAACCGAGGGGGTCAGCGAGCGGATCATCAACCTCTTCTGCCCCATCGGCAAGGGCCAGCGGGCCCTCATCGTGGCGCCCCCCCGGACGGGGAAAACCATTATGATGCAGAAGATTGCCAACGCCATCACCAAAAACCACCCCGAGGTATACCTTATCGTCCTCCTCATCGACGAACGCCCCGAGGAAGTAACCGACATGGAGCGCACCGTCCGGGCGGAAGTGATTTCCTCCACCTTTGACGAGCAGGCCACCCGGCATGTTCAGGTAACCGAGATGGTGCTGGAAAAGGCCAAGCGCCTGGTGGAGCATAAAAAGGATGTGGTGATCCTCCTGGATTCCATTACCCGCCTGGCCCGGGCCTATAACCAGACCGTCCCCACCTCGGGGAAGATCCTGTCGGGCGGCGTGGACTCCAACGCCCTCCACAAACCCAAGCGCTTTTTCGGGGCCGCCCGGAATATTGAGGAGGGGGGGAGCCTTACCATCATCTCTACCGCCCTTATCGAAACCGGCAGCCGTATGGACGAGGTTATCTTTGAGGAGTTTAAAGGCACGGGCAATCTGGAAATCGACCTGGACCGGCGGATCAGCGACCGGCGGCTCTTCCCGGCGATTAACATCAAAAAGTCCGGCACCCGGAAGGAGGAACTCCTCCTTACCGAAGAGGCACTCCAGAAGATCTGGATCCTCCGTAAGGTCATAAACCCCATGGACGATATCGAGATCATCGAACTCCTGATTGACAGGATGAAAAAATCCAAGAATAATGAGGCATTCCTGCGGTCCATGAATACGGGCTCAGCGGGGGTAGATTGAAATAACCGGAGGATTATCATAGATGCAAGAAAAAATTCATCCCAAATATGAACCGGCCAAGATAACCTGCGCCTGCGGGAACGTGATCGAAACCCGTTCCACCGTTAAGGATATCAAGGTGGAAATCTGTTCCGCCTGCCATCCCTTTTTTACGGGCAAACAGAAGCTGGTGGACACCGCCGGCCGGATCGAGCGGTTCCGCAAAAAGTACAATATCAAAGAATAGCGGGCCCCGCCTGTCAAAATTTGATAGAAAACAAAAAGGTTCTATAATCTTATGCTAAGGACGCTGTTTCAAAATTGAGGTTTTGAAACAGCTTTGTTTTTTGTTTTGAAATTCTGTTCTTGAAGGAGGAGTATATGACGGTCATGGTGGCGGTTTTCGGTTAAACCGCATATCGCGGGATATTTTCTCCTTTTTTCAATTTTTTACGCCGGTTTTTTTAAAGCAAGTTCAGGCTTTAACAAGTCCCGTTAAGGGGCAGTCCCGCCAAGGAAAATTTCCGGTAAGACAGAAATTCCGGGATATGCGGTTTTCTCATTTTTACAAACCATGGCGCTACAGTCATGGCAGCAAAATACGAGGAAATGGTATGTTCGATTTAAGGGATTATGGTTTTACCCAGGCGGATTTTTCCGCGGCCGCGGCTTGGGAGGGCTGCCTTCCCGGCAGGGTGGTTCAGGACCGGCGGAATCTTTACACCGTTATCTGTGAACGGGGGGAAGTCCCGGCAATACTCAAGGGCAGCTTTTATTACACGGTTCAAACCCAGGAGGATCTCCCCGCGGTGGGGGACTTTGTGCTTCTCAAATACAATGCCCAGGGCAATTCGGCTGTCGCGGGGGTGCTGCCCCGGCGTTCCAAATTTTCCCGGCCCGATTTTCTGGGCCACGAGGAGGGCTACGCTAAAAACATAAAGGAGCAGATCCTGGCCGCTAATTTTGATTTCCTGTTCATCCTCTGCTCCCTGAATGGCGACTTTAACGTCAACCGGGTGAGCCGTTTCCTTACCGCCTCCTGGCGGAGCGGCGGTTTCCCGGTGGTGCTCCTCACCAAGGCGGACCTGATCGACGACTGGGACGCCCCGGTCCGGGCGGTCCGCAAATTTGCCCGGGACGCGCCGGTTATCCCCGTGAGCAGCAAGACCGGGATCGGCCTGGACGAACTCGGCTCCTTTCTGGAGCCGGCAAAAACCGCCGTGTTCCTGGGCTCCTCCGGGGTAGGGAAGTCGTCGCTCCTTAACCGCCTTGCCGGGGAGGAGCTTATGGAGGTGAAGGAGATCCGCGAGAACGACAGCAAGGGGCGGCATACCACAACCCACCGTCAGCTTTGCCGGCTCCCGTCGGGGGCCCTGGTGATCGACACCCCGGGGATGCGGGAACTGGGCCTCTGGGACGCCGGCGAGGCGGTGAGCATAGCCTTCGCCGAGGTGGAGGAGATCGCCGCCGGCTGCCGCTTTTCCGACTGTACCCACACTACGGAGCCGGGCTGCGCCGTATTGGCCGCCCTGGCGGAGGGCCGCCTGAGCCCCGAACAGTGGCGGAATTACCGGAAACAGAAGCGGGAAGCCGCCTTTGTGGAAGACAGTTCCGCCTATCTGCGGCAGAAGACGGAATTTCACAAGTCCCTCGCCCGGAACGGAAACATCAGGAACAAGCGGAAAAACTAGGGGAAGCGGCCCTGGATCTTCGGCTCCGGCAGTTTCCACACCAGCAAAATAAGGCAGGGAAGGGGAGGCCCTGCCTTGCGGATAAGGCGTCCCCGGATCTCCAGGAGGGGCCCCTGTTCTTCCCAGCCGGCGTATTCGATGTGGTCAATCTCCTCCGGGAAAAGCCGGGGGACATTTGATTCCGCCCGGAAGTTGTCTTCCCCGTAGGGGCCTATCCGGTAGAGCAGGGCCAGGTAACTTGCCTCGTCGTAGGCGGGCCGGACCTCCGCCTCAAAAAAGGCTTCCCCCTGGGAAAGGAGAAAGGCCCGGTCTCCGCCGCGGAAGGCCCGGGCCAGGGTTTCCAAATAGGACCGGGCCTCCGGGGGCAGGGTTTCCGGCGGGGCTTCCCTATAGGGGGATCTTTCCGGTTCGGTCCGGAAAAGACCGCCCTCCGGGGGCCCCTCCGGCGGGGCGGTCTGGGCCTTTCCGGGATCGACCCTTGCCGGCGGGGACCCGGGACAGGCCGTGAGGTACAGGGCGGTCCCCATGATAAACAGTAATGCTTTTCCGCCTTTCAAAGGCGCCTCCTTTTTAAAGCCCTTGGCATATTCCGTGTCCCCTCATTTCCGGGAGCTATACCTGGAAGGTATAACAAAGGGGAATCCTCCGTCCCCGGAAATCCTCGTCAATTATCGAAGGCCCCATGTCTTTGATTAGCGCGCCGGGAAAATCCTCTGGACATAGTTTGAAATGCCGGGGATTGGCGCTGAACCAGAGTTTTCCCCCCGGATTCAGCAGGGCCAAACACCGGGAGATAAGTTCCCGGTGATCCCTCCGCAGGTCCAGGGCGCCCTTCATCTTTTTGGAATTGGAAAAGGCCGGGGGATCCATGATGATAATATCCCAGGAAAGCCGGGCCCCGGCCGCGGCGCTCAGAAAGGGCAGCGCATCCCCCCGGATGAGCCTGCACGGGGGCGGGACCGGGCCGGCGGAACTAAGGGAACGGAAAAAATCCCCGGAAGCAAGTTTTTCGGCCCGAAACCCGTTCAGGCCGAAGTTGACCGCCCCCCAATCCAGGTAGGTATTGGAGAGATCCACCGAATCCACCCGGGCGGCTCCTCCCGCGGCGGCGTAAACCGAAAAGGAGGCGGTATAACAAAAGAGGTTGAGCACCTCCTTGCCCGCGGCTTCTTTCCCCACTAGGCCCCGCATCTTCCGGCGGTCCGGGAAAAACCCCGTATCAAGGTAATCTGAAAGATTTACCCGGAAAGTCAGCCCCCCCTCCCGGATATCCTGGGTGCATTTCCCTTCCCCCTGTTTTTGATACTGGGCCTTTCCCCGCTGGCGGCTGCGCTGTTTCAGGAAAATACGGGCCGGGGGAATGTCCATGGCAGCGGATACGGCCTCCGTCATGGCGGCCAGCCAGCGCTGTTCCCGTTCCTCCTCCTTTTCATAGGGCCGTTCATAGAGGGCGCCCGAGACGGCCCCGGCGTAATAGTCCAATACCAGGGGAATTTCCGGAATGTCCCGGTCGTAGAGGCGGAATACCTCGACGCCGGCCCGCCGGGCCCATTTTTTAAGGTGTTTGGATCTTTTTAAGAGGCGGTTTCCCAGCTGTTCCGCCTGGGCCGCGGTTTTTTCTTCATCCTTCATGGGGCCGGCTTTACCAGATTCCCCCCTCATGCCTTTCCAAAGCCCTGACCCGCATCATCACCGAAAGCATGGCATAACCGGAGGAGAGGTCTTCCTTTTGTACCACCACATTATCCGGCACCTTGAGTTTGACATTGGTAAAGTTCCAGATTCCCCTTATTCCGGCCTTAACAAGGACATCCGCCATTTCCTGGGCAAAGGCGGAGGGGACCGTCAGGATCGCCGTTCTTA
>JAITRD010000241.1 GCA_031288575.1 Treponema sp.
TCCCCGGGGCGCCCCGCCGGGCCCGCCTCTCCGCGGGCCCCGCATCGCCTTCCCGGGCTCCCCCGCGAATGCCCCGGTCGCCCGGCACACCCAGCGGAGAAGCCCTTCCTCCCCTTCCCTCAGTTTCCAAATATCACCGAAATTTTTACGATGGTAAAAACTTCTCATTAACCCTTAGAATAGGCTACTCTTTCAGGCCAGGCTATTACGCAAGTTTAACCATGCTACACCAACAATATTTATTTTGTCAAGTCTTTTATAAGCAAATCTTAAAAATAAAACCTGCATGGCCCATTCCTTTTTAAAGGAATCAAGCTCAGGGGTGTTTTGAAACACAGATAAGCCACCCGTCACCATATCTCATTCAAAATGAGGGGAGCCTTTCTTTGAAACAAATTCCCAAAAACCCACGACAAACAAACATTAACGGCTCCCGTTTCCGGGGCACGGCATATTCTCCAAAAAACCCGCCCTGTTTTCCAAGGGCAAAAACAATATAAATTTTTAATTAAATCTTTTCAAGCCCCTCCGGGCTTTTTTTTACGAAATTTATCAATTTTGCCAGGTACCCGTCTCTACCGGGCGCCATGCAATAGTTTTAGGGCCCGTAATCGTTTCAGAAGTATCATTAAAGGCTACCTGTGATTTATTGTTTAAGAGGGTAATCTGGGAAGCGGTGTCTCCTGACCCCGAGCCGGCAAGAGAAGCCGAGCCTGAGACAGTCAGGACAGCCCCTTCGATGATCAAAACCGACGAAGGCTCCAGGATCAATTTTTTGACGGAACAGTCTTTTACCAGTTTTGCTTTACCGCTTAAAAGGCATTCGTCCTTTTTCAACTGGATTTTACCATCCTCCATCTGAAGCATCCCCTGGGCGGTCCCCGCCTGGTTGGCGCCAATCTCCGCATCCTTTATCTTGCCTGTAGCCCCGGTGTTGAAAATAACGGAACCGGTGTCGCCGGTGTTTTCCGGGAAAAGCACCCCCCCTTCATCAAGGTACTTACCGCCGCTTTTAACCTCAATAATGCCCTGAAGTTCTCCCGCAGTCTCCTTATCAACCTCTAAAATCCCCTGGTTTTCAATGATAAGGTTTCCTCCGGACATAACAGAAAACTTTTTGCCCGCGCTTGTCTTTAAGACGCCCCGGCTAAGCCGCAGGGTATTCGCGACGCTATAATCTTCCGCTAAAACGGCATCGCCCTCAAGGAAATATTCATCTTTTTTTATGGTTAACTGGCTGGCCGTACTGGTCAGCACCAATTGAACGCCGGTACTAAATACGGAATCTATGATATTTTGAGGAACGTCGCCATTATTGGCAGGGGTGCCCAGGGAGGCATAACTCCCGTATTGAAAAACAATCTTGCCTGTCCCTTGGTCCCTCCAGGCCCAGCCCCCGTTCTGCGCCTGGTCCCAAATATGGCCGCCCTTAAGGACCGTGATGGTGCCGTTTACTCCTCCTGAGGCGGCATTCCCGAGTATAAGCGTTGCCCCGTAATGAAGGGTAAGCTCCCCGTCCATCTTAAAAATATCCGTGGCGGTCATTTGCGCGTTATTCCCGAGGGAAAACTGCCCCTTTATAAGCGTCTTGCCCTCGGCGGTGATATTTCCCCCTTCTTCGACAAGCACCCTGCCCCGGGGTTCCACGGTAAATACCGATTCGGGAGATTCAAAGGTAAGCTCCGACTGGACCAGCATATCCGCATCGTCCATTATATTGATGCTGCCGGTAATCGTGCCGGCTTCGGTAATTGTTAGAAGCGCGTTCTCCATAATATTGACGCTGCCCTCAATTGTAATGGGGGCGCTAATGGTTAGGTTTTTCTGCGGCATGATTTCTACTTTTTTCTGCTTGGGAATAATAGAAATCCCCGCCAGGGTGATGTTATCCACAATACGGATATTATTTGTCGTATCGTCATCCAGGGCATCCTGTAACTGCCCCAAATAAGAAACATCCTTAAAGGGAGGAGTGTCGTCGACGGAGTCTTCAGGGATCTCCTTGGGAAAAGAAATGACCCCGAAATCAGGTTCCATGGGGCATCCCGTCAATATCAATAAAAACAAAAGGGTACCCCCCACTAAAAGACTCTTTTTGATCATTGAGCCCCCCTTGTCATGAAAGGTCCGTATTATTGACATCATCCAATTACCCTGATTTTAATTATTAATTGAACAAAAGTCCCTTTTGAGTATAGCTTAATCATAAAAAGAGATCAACAATATTTGTTATTATTCGGGCCTTTCGGGGGAAAACCCGGGAGGGGCTTTCCCCCTTTTGGGGTTTTAAACTTGGGGGGGCGGAGTTTCCTTGCGCCTTTGCAGTTCCTCTTCCCTTTTTTCAATGGCTTCCCGGAGGGCGGCGATTTCCGCCAGGATCGCCTTAACCGCCGGGGTATCCAGGGTAATGCTCTTTGCCCCCTTTTCAACAAAGGCGTGGTAGGCTTCGGCGCCCAGGCGGCCTATGTACTTTTGGGCCTGGGATTCCAATTGTTTGATTTCCAGCATGAGCACCCCCCGCTCGCCTAAGTCCTGGACCTTGGCGCCGGCCTTTGCCATAAAATCCTTTGAAGCCCTATAGCTCTTTTCCCCGAAATCCTGGGCTTTTTCCCCGGCTTTGGAGGCAAACTCCTTTGAAAATTGAGCCCCCTGTTCTAAAAGCTCCTTCATCCTGTCGCTAAAATTCATCTTATCCCTCCGGCAATCTGGTTTCCCCGGAACCCTGCTCCGGGGAGCTTATTTACGTTTAATTCCGAGGATAGTCAAATCGTCGTATAACTCATCCTCCTTTAGATGAGTATAATACATATATGCCTCATTTCCAGGACATTCCTGGGTTTCGGAACAATAGATCCGGTATTGAAGGAAATGATCCTTAAGAAAAGCGTCGATTTTTTTGTCCACCAGGACCCGGTCTTCTTCCCCGGCTTTGGGGGATTTATAACAGCGAAATATCTTTTCCACCGAGACCAAAGCCATGATGAGTTCATCCGCATTGCCCTTACAGGCGGTAAAATCGAATTGCAGCACCCTTTCGCCTTCCGGGTTATGGTATTTATAAAGGCTGTATATCTCCCGGTTCATTACCGCATTGATAAGCACCTCAACCCGGCCGGCGCCCATTTCTTCAGTTCCCTGGCCTACCGCATGGCTGGCGTGGGGAGTATCCTGGGGGGCGCCTCCTTCGGCACAGAGGATTTCCTTAAAATCTTTGTCCCGGAACTTGCGCTTTGCCTCTTCGATTCCGTCGGTATAAAGCAAAAGGATATCCCCCCGATCGAGGGTCTGGGTCTGAACAGGATAACCTCCCTTGGATTCCACGAGGAAGTTGGGAAGGACCCCCGCGGCAAGGGTTTCCGGCAGGGTGACGGTTTTGTGCCGCCCTTCTGAATCGTCAAAGATATGGACGATATTATCCCCGGCGTTGCAAAAACGGAGAATTCCGGTCTGGGAATCGAAGAGACAGAGGGTAAAGGCGGCAAAACGGCCCCTGAATCCCAGGGTTTCGATAAAATCGTTGATCTGGTAAACCGCTTCCTCAATATGCATGCCCTTTTCGGTGGGTTTCCAGGTCTTAAAATAGTTTAAAAACATGGTGGCCACTTGGATCATGATGAGCGCCGCGGGGATACCCTTGCCGGCCACATCGCACTTGATAATAGCAAAATACCGGCCGTCCAGGTTCTGGTAATCGAAATAATCGCCGGATACTCCCTTCGCGCTTTCATAATAGCCGAAAAAACAGGCGTTTTCCGTTTCCTGCCGGCCGGTGGTCAATTTATTGCCTTCCCAGTCTAATTCCAGGGGGATAAACTTTTTTTGCACCTCCTTGCCTATGGAAAGCTCCTGGGAAGCTATGGCAGCCTTAACCAGCCCCTGGGTCATGTCATTGATGGTGTTCCCCAAAACGGCTATTTCATCCTGGGAACCACTCCGTATATCCAATTCGCCAAGACGGGTTTTATCTTCGGTGTCCCGGATCTGTTCTACATGGCTTACCAGTTTACGAATAGGCCTGATGATAAGGGTTGAAAAAACAAGGGCCCCGATGGTTCCTATGGCTATGGCCGCCAGGGCAACAACGAGGATTACCCAGAACAGGCTCCACTGCTCCGTGTTGATCTCGTCGATAATGGATTCGGTGGAGACCTCAAGCCGGATGAGACCCCGGAAATAGGCATCCTCCAAACCCTGCCGGAACATAACCGGCTTAAAGAAGATATATATCCTGCCGCCGCCCGCCGCGGACCCGCCCGGGGAATAGACCGGCTCGGAACCAATTTCCCGGCTAATTTCCGTAAGCCCCTCGGTCAGCCTGGTTTCCAGGGCCTGGATCGTAAGGCGAATGTCCTGCAAACGGGTCCTGCTTTCCGGATCGTTTCCGGCCCCCAGGTCCATAGCCTCCCGGGTCAGGCCCGCGATGCTTTCCGAAAGATTCCCCAGCTCCTGCCGGGCGCGGTCATTCAGTTCCCGGGCGATCCCTTCCACGCGGGGGCTAAGCATATCCCGGAGCCGGGATATGCCGGGCTGAAATTCGGCGGTATCGATTTTACTGAGGATGTCCGGATCGTTGGTGGCCCAGACATGGTCGTCAAAAATGGTTCCCCCGGGAGCAAATCCGGTGATGGTTACATAACGGGCTTCCGGGATTGCCGCGGACTGCCCGGGGAGGAGGCCCAATTCCATCATATTTCCCGAAGGAAGGTAGGCCCGGGCTCCGGAGCCTAAACCCTCAAGGAGTACGGCGGAACGGTCCCAAAGGCTCCGGAACAGCGTTTCCCGGTGGGTCCGGATCATGATCATATATAAGGGGGCCGAAGCCATCATTACCGCCAGGAGGATGAGGATTATGGTAAAGGAAGCAAGTTTTAACCGTAAACCTATCCCCCGCCGTTTAATCCGGATAAACCTTTTTTTCTTTTCCGATGGCATAAAATCTCCTGTAATGAGGGCAACCGCGTCAAGGCGCATCACCGCGCTTTCCGCAACGACACTTCCGATGCCCCGGAAGCTGACGGTGAATCCAAGGCCGCAAAAAATAAAAATCCCGGCCAAAACCATGTGAAAAACATCAAAAACATAGCGGCGTTCATTCCGGATACGCCAGGAGGGTTCCCAGGCTGAGGAATAATCCCCGAATTTGAGGGTTCCCGTCTCGTCTATCGTTACGAGGGGTGGGCTTACATAGAGCCCCCGGCGGGAATGTTCTATGCCGACCCGGTACCGCCCCCCCGCTATATTTTCCGCCCTGATCCCCGCGATTTCCCGATCCGAAAGTATCCGGTAATCCTCCAAATCTAAAAAGAATTCCCGATCATAGGGAGCCTCGCCGTCCCGGTCCAGGAAGATCCGGTTTACCCGGCCGTTGTCGGAAAAACCCCTCCCCAAAATCCGGATATCCTGAATTCCCAATTCATCCCGGCGAACATCCGCATAACTTATATCCGTGTAAGGAACATATTTATTGGTCCTGACAAATACCCGAGAGGGGGGGCCGACGTTTCCCAGGTCGTCAATGGCGGAAAGGGTAAAACACCAGATGCCGTTGTCCTGGTTGGCATAAGCAACGGCCTGTTCGGTGCCCATAATCCGGGGAAGGGGAAGAAGGAGATCCCGGAACCGTTCCTCGGCGGCGGCGGGAAAGTCCTTCGCGCCGAAGGAAGAAAGGATTTCCGGAGGACCCAGATATTGAAGCAGCCA
>JAITRD010000318.1 GCA_031288575.1 Treponema sp.
CACCTGATAGACCCTGGCCCCCCAAAGGATAAGCCGCGCAAAGAGGGTAACGCTCTGGCGCATTTCACGTTTTTTAGCCGGGGAATAGGCGGAGAGCAGGTCCGCCGCAAGGCGGCTGATGTCCGCGGCTCTGGTTTGGCCCGTTTTTACCCCGCCCCCGCCGAAAAGGGAGGCCCAAAAAAACGCCGCCCCGGCCCGGAGATCCCTGAGCCAGCGGAGGAAAAGACGGATCAGCCGTTCCCGGAAGGAAAGCCCCTCCGGATTAAACCGGTCCCGGTCAAAAAGGGGCTTTACCATAAACCACAAAAAAGCCAAAGCCCCCAGGGCTATTACCCCGTATTTAAGCCAGTCCCAAAAGGGCCAGGGCTCCGCGGGTTCATCGCCCAGCAAAAGGGCAAGCCCCCCCATCGGCATATCGTCCGCCGCTTCCGGTACCGCCTGAGATACCGGAGGCGCGTATTGGGGCAAGGCGGGCCGGTCAAAGAGGGAAAGGAGCCATGAAAAGAAGCTTATTATCCAGGAAAAGGGGAGGATGCTCTTTTGTGACGCGAAAATCAGGGCCCCCAGGGCGGTAATGAGGGGAAAAATCAGCATCGAAAGGATCCGTTTGGAACGATCCGGGGCGGCAAGGGCGATGCCCTCCCCGGCAAAATAATGTTCCTGCCGGAAAAGCCCGAAAAGGGCAAAGATAAAAACCGCGTTGATAAAAACGGCTATCAGGGTGAAAAAAAGGGGAAAGGGCAAGGCGATCCCCAGGACAGCCGCGAGTGCCGTTAAAGCCCCGGAGAGGAAAAGCTGGAAGGTATATATCCGCAATGTCTTGGCAAACCTGGTGTCGGCGGAAATCATAAAATCGGCGTCTTCCAGCAGGATCCTTTGCAGTTCCGTGCCCCGGTATTGCCGGGTATAGGCTTCAAAGATTTCCCGGGCCCCCAATACCCCCTTCAAAAAGATCACCGAAAGCCATACATACAGCACTACCAGGGGGGAAAGTACATTGGTTAAGCTGGGGGAAAACCGCGTTTCCCAGGGCCGGGTAAAATCGCATAGCGAAACCAGGCCGTAGGAAAGGGCTAAAATGATAACAATGCCCCGGATATTGGCGGCGGTGTAGCCGTCCCGGACATGGTACATGAGGGCGTAAAAGGCCGACGCGGCCAGGGCGCAGACGGCGGCGCCGGTAAAGAGCACTCCCAGGGGCAGGGAAAAGGGCGGGGGCAGTAAAAGGTCCGCCAGGGGCAGCAGGGTTAAAAGCACGGAAAAGGGGATATACACCGCCAGGACGGTATAAAAGGGATTAGATAATTTCATAGCCCCCCTCTTTCATCTGATACCGCCGGGAATTCCCCGGAACCTGCCAGGGCAGGGACTTTTCATCAATAATAAGGTATTCCAAAGAGAGGTGGTACCGTTTTAAGGAATTCAGGCTTATGTAAATCTCGTCGCTAAAATCGGAGCCGGTATAGATAAGCCGGGTCCCGTAGGGCAGGTATTTGCCCTGATCCAGCATAACCCGGGCGCTGCCCCGGAAGGGATTCCCCGGTTCCGGGCCCCCTTCTCCCGGTCCGCTTCCCGGCGCGCCGGCCTCCGCTTCCGCTGTCCGGGGCCGTTCCAGGGCCGCAAGCCGTTCCAGGATGGGAATAAGGGTGTAGGACGCGGGGGCAATAAGGGATACCCGCTCCCGCCCCTGGGGGGTATAAAAGATAATCCCTAACTCCTGCCGCTCCCGGGATGCCATAAGGCAGAGGGCCGCGGCGGCTTCGATGACCCGTTCCCAATACAGTTCCCGGTATTTCAAGGGATACTCATAGGGATCTAAATTGAGGAAAATCACCAGGGGAAAGGAAATGGTCGATTCATATTCGTTGACCATCATCTCCGCCTGTCCCGTTCCCCGGGAAGCCATCCGGGCGCTTGCCTTCCAGTTTATCCGGCGGGGTTCGTCCCCGGCATGGTACTCCCGCAGGGAGCGGCAGCGGGTAAGGTCCTCATAAAGGGGATTCACCGTAATGAGCGTCCCCAGGGGAATTCCCCCGGGAGTTTTTATCCCGATCATCCCCGGGGAGGGGTAAACAAAAAGCCGGGTGGTTGCCTCCGCGGCAGCCGTGAAGGGAAACAGCCCCAGGGGATCGGAACAACGAATAAGGGCGGGCCCGATTTCAAAGATCCCCCTGTCGGAACAGTAACCCTGCCAGGTAATTACCAGCCGGGACCGGCTCCTCAGGGTACAGAGGGCCTTATTATTCCGGAACACCGCAAGCCGCCCCGGGGAATCGGTAAGGGCAAGCATAAACGCCGGGAGCCCCCCGCGGTTTTCCGCTACCAGTTCCACCCCGATCCATTCATGCCTGAATCCCCGCAGTTCTGTTTCCCGGCGGTTTATCCTGATGCTCCGTATGAGGCATTCGCTATAAATTTTCGATCCCAGGATAATAAGAAGCAGGAACAGGGAAATAAATTGCAGGATATAAAGGGAACTAAAAAGAAAAACACCCAAGAGGGGCAGAATTCCCGCCAAAAGAATCCCCTTTCCCCGGGCTTTTACCATCGCCCATCTTTGGGTCACCGGTTGCCCCCTAGGTTACGGATGCCCGCTGGGTATCGCCGCTCCGGATATCGGCGGCCCGGTATTCCGGAACCGGCGTCCGATCCAGAATTGATTCGATGATCCGGTCGGGAAGAATTCCCCGGACAAAGGCTTCCGAAGAAAGGAGGAGCCGCTGCCGGAAAACCGGAAGGGCCATTTCCTTCACATCCTCGGGGGTAACATAGTCCCGGCCATGCAGGGCGGCGTAAGCCTGGGCGGAACGGTAGAGGGCCAGGCTTCCCCGGGGGGATATGCCTATCCGCAGGTTCGGTTCCTGCCGGGTTGCCTGTACCAGGGCCAGGAGGTACTGCTTAACCAGGGGATTTACAAAAATGCCGGTAACCTTTTCTTGCAGGGGGGCGATTTCTTCCCAGGAAACCACCGCCCCCAGATCCGTTACCGGGTGGGTCAGGCGCCGCTGGTTTTCCAGCATGAGGGATTCCGATTCCGCGTCAGGATAGCCTATCCGCAGGGAAAGAAGGAAACGATCCTTCTGGGCTTCCGGCAGGGGAAAGGTCCCCTCAAATTCAACGGGATTTTCCGTGGCCATTACAAAAAAGGGTTCCGGCAAGGGAATCCGCTTGCCCTCAACGGAGATTTGCCCCTCCGCCATGGCTTCCAGCAGGGCGGACTGGGTCCGGGGGGTGGCGCGGTTAATTTCATCTACCAGGACAAACTGATTAACCACCGGCCCCGGCCGGTAAACAAACTGTCCCTCCTCCTGACGCCAGACCGACACCCCCAAAATATCCGCGGGCAGAAGGTCCGGGGTACACTGGATCCGGGCAAAACTCAAATTGAGCCCCGCGGCAAAAGCCCGGGCCAGGATGGTTTTTCCTGTCCCCGGCACATCCTCCAAAAGCACATGCCCCCGGGCCAGAAAAGCGGTTATCAGCAT
>JAITRD010000320.1 GCA_031288575.1 Treponema sp.
GACATTCCGGAGATGCGTTCCCGGATCAGCTATTATCTGTCCAACATGATAACCGGGCAGATCGGCATGGGCGGGCATTACAGCGATCTGAAACCGGCGGTGTGCATAGTCATCACGGATTACGATTTCATCCCCGAGACCGCCCGGTGCCACACGGCGTACCGGATGCTGGAAGTGGAGGAACATTTTCCGTTCAATGATTTGATGGGGATCCACGCGCTGAATTTGGAGCGGCTGCCCGCTGAGGGGGAGGGGAAGCTGCTGGACTGGCTGAGGTTTTTGAAGGCCGAAACGGAGGAGGAATTCAAGATGCTGTCGGAGAAGAACCCCCTGATAAACGAAGCGTATTGCAAGCTGCAAGCGATGAGCGAAGACGAAGCGAACCGGATGCTTTACGAAGCGCGTTTAAAGGCCCAGCGGGACGAATATTCCCGCATTCAAGGCGCCCTCAAACAAGGGCTGGAGCAGGGACTGGAGCAGGGACTGGAACAGGGACGGCAGGAAAGAGATAAAGAAGTCGCCCGGACACTGAAGGCTCTTGGGGATCCCGTCGAAAAAATCGCCCAAGTGACCGGGCTTTCCCCCGATATTATCGCCGCGTTGTGAGCCTGGAAAAGGGCGCCCTTATGTTACCACGATCAGGGAAGTAGCGACGCCCGAACCGGCAAGGTAAACGCAGGGCCGCCAGGGGTCTGCCGCTGCCCGTTAGGATACTTGTTATGATATAGCGAAAGCTTTATGCTATATTCTTATTACTATGAGAAACAGCGTGCTTTTTATTTTTTTCCCTTTCATGTTTTTTTTGGTCGGCATCAATTTCTCTGTAAATGCCGAAACAGCCGGCAGGGAGAACTCCCTGTTCCCTTATAGTTTTTCCGCGGTTTTAACTACCGGCATGGAATACGGTCAGAGTACTGAGACGGTCTATAAATATCCGGATAATGAAGTTCTGATGAGCCAGCTTCTCTGGGACATAAAGCCTGTTTTTTATGCCGCCTCGTCCCTGGAATTTTCAAGAACCAACCTCCAGGAGGGGATTGGTTTTTTTTCGCGGCTGGCATTAAAAGCGGGCTTCCCCGGCAAATCCGGGCTTATGGAAGATCGGGATTGGATAGCGGCTGATTCTGACGAATTGACCCATTTTTCTTCCCACGATAACTATGCCCAGGGTTCTTTTTCGCTGGATTTTTCGGCGGGATTATCCTTTCCCCTCCCGTCGCGTTTTTTGCTTAAAGTTTACGGGACCCTTTTTTATATGTCCTATTCCTGGGTTGCCCGGGACGGGTATTTTAATTACCAGCAGGTGGAAGAATCCGCCTTTGGGGCGGTGCTGATCTATTCCCAGAAATGGCTGATCTTCGCGCCGGGGGTGTCCTTATACGCCCCCCTTTTTTCCTTCCTTGGGTTTGAGCTGTCCCTGCAGTTCGGTCCCGCTGCCTTTTGTGTTGCCCAGGACGATCATCTTTTGCGGAAGGTTCAATTTGTGGATACCATAACCGGCGGGCTGTATTTTAAACCCCGGGGGGAATTGATTTTTTTCCCCGGCAAAAAAATTAGTTTTTCCTTCTATGCGGCCTACCCTTTTTTGACGGGCCGGGGGAAGGCCTATTCCCGATCCGCCGAGAATACGGAATTAATAAGAAACGGGAATTATGACGCCTCCGGGGCCGGTTATTCCGCCCTGGATCTGGGGATTTCCCTGAGAATAGGTTTATAGTTGGAACAAGCTCAAATTCCTGTTTTTTTATGGTCCCCGCTTCAATGCTCCAATTCCAGGGCAAAGATTTTGCTTTTCCGTTTTTGGTCATAGTTCCGGCGTTTTTTTTCGGGGAGGCTTTCCACGGGATATTCCTTAAAGCCCAAAAATTCAAACCAGTCCTGGGTGCGGGTGGTGAGCACAAAGACCCGGCGGAAACCCAGCTTTATTGCCCTTTCGATAAGGTAGCGGACAATGCGCCGTCCCAGGCCCATATCCGTATAGGCCGGGTCCGTGGTTATGGCGGCGATTTCCCCCTGGCCTTCGCCCCAGTCATGGAGGGCCCCCGCGGCATGGATCGAGCCGTCAACCTCAAATACCGCGTAATCCCCTTCCTTTTCCCGGATGTCTTCGGCGTTGCGCCGTACCAGGATGCCCTGCTGCATGAGGGGCTCCATGAGCCGGAGCAGGTCGGGGATATCCGCGTCCTTCAGGGGCCGGATAGACTCGTATTCATCGGCGTAGACCATGGTTCCCGCCCCCAGGTTGGAAAAAAGCTCCCGGAGGATCGCCCCCTCCTCCCTGCCGTCTATGATATGAACCCGTTCGACCCCGGCTTTTGAAGCCCGCAGGGCAAGGCCCAGTTCCTGCAGGGCTTTGTCCTTCCCATCCCCCCCGGCGGAAGGCTCCCGGGCCGCCCCGTCCCGATTGGTCGCCAGCACCGCTTCCGCCTCCTGGGGGGAAAGCCGGGTAATCCGGCCCTTGTCCCCGGCAGCGATATTTTCCGGGATTTGGTAAATTCCCTTCCGCAGCCCGCCGTTTACTGAAACAATGAAAAGTTTAACCGCCCCCAGGGCCGCCGATGCCGCCAGGGCGATTTCATCGCTGGGGACATTGTAGGGTTTCCCCGCGGGGCTCCAGCCGATGCAAGGCAGGATAGGCACCATCCCTAAATTCAGGAGCCGGCTGATGGAATCGGTGAAGATCCTGTCAACCTTCCCGGTATGTTCCATATCAACCCCGTCGAGCACCCCAAGCCCCCGGGCCCGGACAAAATTGCCGATTACCGCGTCTACCCGGCTTGCGGACAGGCCGGTCATAAACCGGGTCGCCACATGGAAGGCCGCCATTTCCACAAAGGGAATCGCGGCTCCGGTGGTTATCCGGGTTTTTGTAAAGCTAAAGGCCGATTCCCCTCCGCTTTTTTCATCGGCGTAACCGGACACGATTCCGTATTCCGCCAAAACCGCGTCGATCCATTCCTTGGCCCCGGGAACAATCACCACCCGGAAGCCCGTCTTGGCCAGAAGGGCAAGATCCTTGACCAGGTAGGGAAAAGCCGAATCTTCGGTTAGGGGAAAATCAATTTTAAAAACCATGGTGGAACCGTCGAAACGGCTCTGATAATGAAAAGCCTCCCGGATAAGTTCAACCTGGGAGGAAAATGTTTTATCCATGGAATAATAGTAATAAGGAGGGCAGGGGAGGACAAGCATATCCGCGGTAAAACGCTCCGCCCGCCCCTTCGCGGCATACGCGTTCTTGCCTTTGGGATTATTTTTTGCGATATTTGATAAAGGATTTTCAAAAAACAGAAAGGGCTGGTATATGTCAGAACAAAGCGTAGTGCCTATTGATCAAATTCTTCCGAATAAATTGTCCCTCGTGGCTTTGATGGGCCGTCCTATTTTCCCGGGGATTTTTACCCCTATCATGATCGGGAACCCCGCGGACGTGAAGGTTATTGACGACGCGGTTTCCGGGGACGGGCTTATCGGGCTGGTAATGCTGAAAAACGAGACCGACAGTCCCAATATTGCCGATCTTTCCAAGGTGGGAACCGCGGCGAAGATTGTAAAACGAATCAACCTTCCCGACGGGGGGGTGAATATTTTTATCTCCACCCTGAAACGGTTTCGCATAAAAAAGACCCTGAACCCGGCAAATCCTATTGTGGCGGCGGTGGATTACCTTGAGGACGAGGAGGACGATACCAGCGAGGTAAAGGCCCTTACCCGGGCGCTTATCAGCGAGATGAAGCAGATCTCCGAAAATAATCCCCTCTTTTCCGAGGAGATGCGGCTTAACATGATCAACATCGACCATCCCGGGAAAATTGCCGATTTTATCGCCAGCATCCTCAATATTGACAAGACGGAACAGCAAAAAATTCTGGAAGTCCTCAATGTCCGCAAACGGATGGAGCAGGTCCTGGTTTTTATCAAGAAGGAGCAGGAACTTCTGCGGATACAAAAACGGATTCAGAAGGAGATTAACGAAAAGATCGAAAAATCCCAGCGGGATTATTTTCTCAAGGAGGAACTCAAGGCCATTAAAACCGAGCTGGGAATGACCACCGATGCCAAGAGTTCCGAATACCAGCGGTTTAAAGAAAAGCTGGATGCCCTTAACTTCGAGGGGGAAGTCAAGGACACGGTGGACCAGGAGCTGGAAAAATTCAGCCTCATGGACCCTAATTCGGGGGAGTTTGTCGTTACCCGGAACTACCTGGACGTGATTGTAAACCTTCCCTGGAAGGATCCGGAACCGGAAAATTTCGACCTTAAACAGGCCCGGGAAATCCTGGAAACGGATCATTACGGCCTCAAGGACGTAAAAAGCCGGATCCTGGAATACCTGGCGGTCCGTAAGCTCAGGAGCGGCAGCCCGGTGCTTAAATCATCGGGTTCCATCGTGTGCTTGGTGGGTCCCCCGGGGGTGGGAAAAACTTCCGTGGGCCGATCCATTGCCCGTGCCCTGGGGAAGGAATTTTTCCGTTTCTCCGTGGGGGGGATGCGGGACGAGGCGGAGATTAAGGGCCACCGCCGGACCTATATCGGGGCCATGCCGGGAAAGATCATTCAGGGGCTTAAGATTGTCAAAACCAAGGACCCGGTATTTATGATCGATGAAATTGACAAAATGGGGATAAGTTTCCAGGGAGACCCCGCAAGCGCCCTTTTGGAGGTCCTGGACCCGGAGCAAAATTACAGTTTCCGGGATCATTACCTGGATCTGCCCTTTGACATTTCCCATATTTTCTTTATCGTTACCGCCAATACCCTTGACACCATCCCCGTCCCCCTCCAGGACCGGATGGAGATCATCCAGCTTCCCGGCTATATTGATACGGAAAAGCTGGAAATTGCCAAACGCTACCTCGTCCCTAAAAGTTTGGAAAAAAACGGCCTTAAAAAAAATCAGGTGAAGTATACCAAGGATTCCCTGCT
>JAITRD010000075.1 GCA_031288575.1 Treponema sp.
GACGGCAGCCAGTGTTTGGTCGGCAAGGTGGTACAAACCGGGCAATTTGAAAGTTTGGTGATGCCTCTTTACGATGTCAGTTCCTTTATTTCCGCCCGCCACGCGGAATTCCGTTATGAGGGAATTGTCGAAGGCCAGGGAAGCCCTGAAGATCCCCTGCTTATGCGGTTTATCGGGAAACGCGCCCGGGACGGGATTAGCTACGGGGACCTTATTGTCTCAAGCGGCATAGGGGGAGTATATCCTCCGGGAATTAATATCGGCAGGGTAAACAAAATATTGTACCAGGATTATGAAATATCTATGACCGTAGAATTAAACCCCACCGTTGATTTTTCCCGTTTGGAATATATGTTTGTTATTGACGCCGATTCGGCGGCCGTTTCCGGGCCGCAGGATGCATTTTCGGGCGAAAGGGACGGCTAAGGATAAAAGGGATGGCTAAAAATATTTTTTGGGCAATTATTTTTGCCTTTATTGCCGCCATAGCGCAATCTACCCTGCTGGCCTTTGTTACGGTTCATATTCATTTTCCCGTTCCCGATCTGGTCTTGGGGATCGTTGTCTTTACGGCCTATATTAACGGCGTTATGACCGGGCAGGTTACGGGTTTTTTTTCCGGCCTTTTGCTGGATTTTTTGTCCGCCGCTCCCCTGGGGCTCAACGCGTTTATTTATACCCTAATAGGCGCCTTGACCGGGTTTATGAAGGGTACTTTTTTTTTAGATGTTTTATTTCTGCCCATGATCCTTTGCGGCTGTGCCACGATTTTTAAAGCCCTGCTTCTTTTTTTTCTGCACTTTTTGTTTCCTGAAACAATACCGGTTTATTCCGTTTTTCACCTGATTTTTTGGCTTGAGCTGCTTTTAAACACCCTCTTGGCTCCCCTGTTATTTGGGTTTTTAAAGCTTTTCAAATCCCTGCTTATAGAAAGGAGGCAGACCTGATGTCATCCATATCCCCCGTTCCGGAAGGGGAAGGGCGGCCTGAAAGGCGGATTAACCTTCTGCGGATTATTTTTATTGCTATTTTTTTAACCTATTCCCTCCGGCTGTTTAGCATGCAGGTTTTAAGCGGCGAATTATACCGGTCCCGGGCGCAGAATATCGCCCGCCGGACTACGGTTATTCCCGCCCAGCGGGGAGAAATTTATGACAGAAACTTTAATTTGCCCTTGGTGCTTAATACGGATTCCTTCGCGGTTAGCATCACCCCCGCCGAAGTGCCCTCGGGAACCATGCCGGAACTTTTTGACCGGGTTGCATCCATTCTGGGGATCTCCCGGGAGCAGATAGAACAGAAAATCCCCGTTCAGTATTATTACCTTTACCAGCCGGTGGAAATAGCCGTCAATGTGCCCTTTAATACTATCGCCGTATTGGCGGAAAATGTGGATACCCTGCCGGGGGTTTCCTGGCAGTCTAAGCCGATGCGGAATTATATTGACAGCGAAAGCCTTTCCCACATTATCGGTTATGTAGGGGATATTACCCTGGACGAGCTTACCATGCTCTATAACAAGGGCTATCAACAGGGGGATATGATTGGAAAGGCCGGCATTGAACGGCAGTATGATGAAATTTTACGGGGACAGGAAGGATGGGAAACCCGTACCGTGGATGTTCGGGGCAGGCGGGTGGCGGCGGATCAAAATAATAGCAGGAAAGCTCCCGTTATGGGAAAAAATCTCGTCCTTACCATTGACCGCCCTATTCAAACCCTGGTTGAGAAAGCTCTGGGAAAACGGATCGGCGCGGTAGTGGTGACGCGCCCCGCCACCGGGGAAATTCTGGCGATGGTTTCCTATCCCTGGTATGATCCGAATATTTTTAACCGTTCTCCAGGAGCCGAATATCAAGCCCTTATTAACGATCCCAACAAACCCTTTTTAAACCGGGCCATACAATCGAGTTATCCCCCGGCGTCCGCCTTTAAAATTGTTATGACCACCGGTATTTTAGCGGAAAATTCCTTTCCCCCGGATCAAACCGTTGATTGTTTGGGAGAACTCAGCTATGGGGACCGGCTGTGGCGCTGCCATATCCGCAAGCCCGGTCATGGCAGGCTCAACCTCCATCAGGCCATGGCCCAGTCTTGTGATATCTATTATTGGATCGTGGGGCGGGATTATCTTGGGGTGGAGCGGATCGTTTCCTACGCCCAGGAATATGGATTTGGGGAAACTACGGGGATAGATCTTCCCGGTGAAATCGCCGGTTTTATTCCAAATCCCCAATGGAAGGATCGCCGTTTTCATGAACGGTGGCTGGACGGGGATACTATGAACATGTCTATCGGCCAGGGCTATACCCTGGTTACCCCCATACAGATGGCAAATATGGTGGCTATGGTGGTAAATGACGGGGTGATTTACGAACCCCATCTCCTTAAGGAAGTACGAAACCCCCTGACCGGGGCTGTAGAAGAAAGTGTAACTCCCAGGGTGCTTCATAAAAGCGATTTGTCTCCGGATATTTTTAAAACCGTGCGCCGGGATATGCGGGGGGTTATCAGCCAGGGAACCGCCCGGTTTCCCCTGAATATAAAATCCGTAGAAATAGCCGGAAAAACCGGCACCGGAGAGGTAGGGCTTCAGGATCAGTGGCATTCCTGGTTTGCGGCTTACGCCCCTTATGAAACGGATAATCCCGAAGAACAGATAGTGGTGTCCATTATTGTCGAAGCGGTTAACCAATGGGAATGGTGGGCGCCCTATGCATCGGCGATTATTTTTCAGGGAATTTTTGCGGGGGAGTCCTATGAAGAGGCGGTTGCGTCCCTGGGATTGCAATATATTATGCCCATCCACGGACGCCGGGAATAATGAGAATACGGGATTTTCTCGATATTGATTTTTCTCTTTTTTTTGCGGCTATTACCCTTACGGTATTTGGGATACTTTTTATATATTCCTCGGGGGTAACCGCATCGGGAGTATTGGTTTCTACCGAATACGTCCGGCAGATTATTTGGGCGGTAAGCGGGGTCATTATCGCCTTAACCTTAGCCATGGTTGATTACCGCCGGCTGCACGATCCCTCGCTTTATCTTTTTTTAGGAACCCTGGCTTTACTCGTGTATACCTGTAAGTTCGGCCGGGTGGTGAATAATGCCCGGGCTTGGATAGGCATCGGTTCTTTTGGATTGCAGCCTTCGGAATTTGCCAAAATTGTTACTATCATTTTTCTTGCCCGTTTTCTGGCGGATACGAACAAAAACCCTCACGCCTTTTCTCGTTTTTTTATTTCTTGTGTTATCGTCTTCCTTCCCATGGGGCTTGTTCTGATCCAGCCTGATTTTGGGACCGCCCTGGTTTTTATCCCCATACTTCTGGTGATGACCTTTATTGCCGGGGTATCTACAAAATATGTCATTTTTTTGGGGGCCTGTATCGCCCTTACCAGCACTCTCATGGTATTGCCCCTATGGCAAAGTTATATCCTCAGGAAATCCATGCCCTTTATTATGGTGCTTACCAATTCCCGCGTTGTAACAATTGCCATTTTGGCCCTGTCGCTTATTGGGAGTATAGCCCTCTTCGGTTTTCTCCGGTACAAAAAGGGATACTTTTTTTGGATTCTTTATGCGGTAGCGGTGGTGATTTTTTCTCTGGCGGCTTCCTATACCTCCCACAAAGTATTAAAGGATTATCAAATCATGCGCCTCATCGTATTCCTGGATCCCGATGTGGATCCCCGGGGCGCTGGCTGGAATATAATCCAGTCCATCACCGCTATTGGTTCTGGAGGGCTGCGGGGCAAGGGATATCTCCAGGGGACCCAAAGCCATTACCGTTTCCTGCCCCAGCAAAGCACGGATTTTATTTTTTCTATTTATACTGAAGAATGGGGCCTGCTCGGGGGCCTCCTGGTTTTTGCCCTTTTTCTCCTGATTTGTTTAAGGCTCATTAAAATTATGAAACTCACCGCGGATCCCTTCGGCATGTATATAACTGCGGGATTGTCGGCCATGTTTATTTTTCATTTTCTTATTAATGTAGGGATGACCATGGGCATTATGCCTATCACAGGAATTCCCCTCCTTTTTATGTCCTACGGCGGTTCGGCCCTCATTTCGGCCATGTCCGGTGTCGGCTTGTCTTTAAGTATCTATGTTAGAAGGTTTCGCCATTAAGAACTATGGAAAATTTTTATATCAACCCCGTAAAGGATCTTGGGCCCCTGTTGCTCAGTGTTGAAAAACCTGCCCGCTATGTGGGGGGTGAATACGGCCTTCTGGCCAAAAAAGAGGGGAGGGCGGGGGAATTTCCGCTGCGGACGATTATCGCCTTTCCCGACCTTTATGAAATCGGTATGTCAAACCAGGCTCTCAGAATCCTCTACAACCGGCTTAACCGGATACCGGGAGTTTCCTGCGACCGGGCCTTTACCCCCGCGCCGGATTTTGAAGCCCTCCTCAAAGAGCGGGGCCTGCCCCTGTACGGTTTAGATACGGGTATCCCCCTGGCCGCTACGGATATCCTCTGTTTTACCCTGGGTTATGAATTAGGTTTTACCGGCCTTTTTACCATATTGAACGCCGCCTTTATTCCCCTCCGCTCCGCCGAAAGATCCGCCGGTTTTCCCCTAGTCATAATGGGCGGTCCCTGCGTTTCCAATCCTTTGCCTTATGCTGATTTTATTGATGCCTTTTGGATAGGGGAGGCGGAGGGAGGTTTTTTTTCCCTTGTTGAAGAACTTGCCGAATTAAAACGGGCAGGGGCGGGAAAGGCGGCTTTGTATTCCCGGATTGCGGCCCATCCTTCGATATGGGTTAAGGGAAAGGAACGGGCGATCCGGGCGCTGGACCGTGATTTTGATTCCCGCGGTGAGGATGCGGCGGTTTTTCCGGTTCCCAATATGAAAGCGGTACAGAACCATGGAGCATTGGAGATCATGCGGGGATGTCCTAATGGCTGCCGTTTCTGCCATGCCGGATACTGGTACCGGCCTATGCGGCAAAAAAACGCGGAAACTATCCGGGCTGAGGCGGCCGCTTTTATTAACCGGGGCGGATACCGGGAGATAAGCCTTTCTTCCCTTTCAACCGGAGATTACCGGTACATAAACGACCTGGTCAAATCCCTTAACCGGAGCTATGCTTCAGCCCATATATCCTTTCAGCTTCCCTCCCTGCGGATATCCTCCTTTTCCCTGCCTCTTTTGGAAGAGATTTCCCTGGTCAGAAAAAGCGGCCTCACCTTTGCCGTGGAAACGCCTGTTGACGGGTGGCAGCTTTCCCTAAATAAAGGGGTAAACCGCGATCAAACGGCCGCCATTTTGGGGGAAGCGAAAAAAAACGGCTGGCGGGGAGCAAAGTTTTATTTTATGATCGGTCTTCCTGTTGGAAATTACCAGGCAGGGTATGAAAACAACTATGAAGAAGTTGAAATTGTGAATTTTATCAAGGATATTGCCCGGCGTACCGGTATGCATTTTTCCGTTAACGTCGGTATTTTTGTGCCGAAACCCCATACTCCCTATCAGTGGGCAGCCCAAATAGACGAAGAAAATGCCCGGAAAAAACTCGATTATATCCGCCAGCATCTCAAACCCCTGGGCCATAAGGTAAGTATATCGGATCCCTTTACCTCCCTTCTTGAAGGAGTAATCAGCCGGGGGGACGGACGGGTAGGGGAGCTTCTTGAAGAGGCCTTTTGGAAGGGCTGCCGGCTTGATGCCTGGAGCGAATATATGCGAAAAGACATCTGGCAAAATCTTTTTGAGAAATACGGGGAAACGGTAAAACAGGTTTTAAAAGCAAAGGATCCCGCAAAGCCGCTCCCCTGGAAATTTATTGAATCCGGCATTAGCCCGCTTTTTTTTCAAAAAGAATTCTCCCGCTCAATTTCCGAAGAACCAACATCACTATGTATGAATAACTGTACACATAGCTGCGGCATTTGTTCGGGTCATGATCAAATAGTACAAAATAACATACAATATGATAATATATATACGGCGACAGACAGTAAACTTCCGGAAAAACCGGCGGTAAAACGAGGAGATCCTTCTACCTGGCGCCTCCTTTTTTCTTTTTCAAAGGAAGAAAGCGCCATTTTTCAATCCCATCTCTCCCTGATAGATATTTTTTCCATGGCCTTTTTGCGGGCCGGGATTCCGGTTCTTTATTCGCAGGGGTATAATCCCTTGCCGCGCCTGGAAATAGCTTCGCCTTTGCCCATAGGCATTTCCGCGGCTTCGGAAATTGCGGCGATAGATTTGGAGGTTTTTCTGGACGCCCAAACTTTTTTGGCCGCCCTTAACCCGAAACTTCCCGGGGGCCTAAAAATCACAAATGCCATGAATCTCTGTATTCCTTTGGGAGAGAAAAAACATTCCCTTTCATCGCTGCTTTGGGGAGGCGCCTATCAATCCCGGGGCAATGAAACGCAGATTGACTACATCAGCTTTGCCGATGAAAAAAACTACCGCAAATCAAGAATTGAATCCGAAGCAGATTTTTTAAACACCGGAAGGCTTTTTGTCCTGGCAAAAAACCCGGCAGCCGGCGATGTTCCCTATGCCTCTTATTTTACCGTGTACCGGAATCTTTACCCTGTTGCTTAGTTGCTTAAATAGATAGTTGCTCCTGCTTTTTGGATCCTATTTTAGTAGACAGAATATACATTATGAATAGTAAATCGGATAATTTATGTAAACTCCCGGAAGGACCTTTGGCAACCTTAAACGTAATAGGATTAGAAACCGGGGAGCGAAAAAATGCCGATAAATGTGGGAATGCTGTTAATCGGGGAAAAATTGCTATCAATTCCGCTCACCACAATATACATGGAAACATAGGTGTGAATGCTAAGGGGAATGTTGTTATCCGCCACATCCGCGTTTATGGCGGAAGTAGCGTTTTGACGGTCATACAACTGCGACGTATTAACAAAATATCTGTCAGGAAGGGGGTTAAACCCCCCGTTATTATTAGATCGGAATAAATTGTAAGTTTGGCCATTTATGGATAAAAAGGGATACCTTCTTCCCGTCTGCATGGGGGCAAAATCAATTTCCAGGGTACGGCCCAAAGAGGATGAAGCCAATATATCATTTTCGATATCGGCATTTTCCAAAGCCAGGGTATAATAATTCCGGTTTCTGAAAAAAGCGCTGATAGAGGTGTTTACCTGACTATTCTGGGTATTTGTGGTTGTATAGGGATAGATTGCAAAATAATCCGAGGACAAGGCGGGATTGATACCGCTTAAAGTGCTTTGCGATAGCTGAATGGTTCCTAACTCAGTCCTATCGCTGATATAGATACGATAATATATGGCGAAATGGGTAAAATAATAAAATTCCTGCAGATTGATGTTAGGCAAAGCTATAGAAACCGTAGAATTCAGCCGGCTTTGGATGTTTCCCAAGGGGACCGGATAAAGATAAAAGTAATCCTCAATTCCACAGGAAAAAAGGGGAAAAATCAGGCATAACAAGCATATAACAAATTTGTTTTGCCGGTTTTTCATTGCCGGTTAATAACAAGAATACGGTTTTGGGCAAGATTGGCCCATACGGCTTCGCCAGGCCAATTATTAATCACTGCCCGGTATGCCTCAAGGGCGGCTTCATTGTTTTTTTGTGTTTCCTGAAGCCGTCCTATGGAAAACTGAGCCCGGGGCGCTGAAGGGAATATATCCTTAAGGGACACAACATTGGCATACAGCTCAATAGCGCCGGCGATATTCCCTTGCTCCTCCGCGGCTACCGCGGCATTAAACAAAAAAACCGGGGCAAGATAGGTTTTTGGCGCCAGCCCCGCCGCCTTAGCCCAGGCCTGTTCAGCCTCAGCCCACTCTTTTTTTTCCGCGTGGATATTAGCGAGTAATGAGCAGGAGCGGGCCCCCGCGTATCCCCGGTGTTTCGCGGCAAATTCGCTGAGTTCGTCCTGCAAGGCTTGAACCTCTCCCGCCTTACCGGGTTCATTAAGTTCCGCCGACAGGGCCTCATAACGCCGGGTAAAATTCTCAACCGCGCTGACGGCTTTCGCCTCCAGGCTGTCCCGGATGAGGAAAAAAGCGATCACCCCGGCCAATAAAACAAGGAGCCCCCCAAAACCAATAATAAAGGTTTTGCGGTTTCTCTGCAAAAAAATATTAAGCCTTTCGTTTATTCCCAAATTTTCAACTTTTTCAAGGGTTGACGACATAGTAAATTACTCCTTTGAATTCGTAATATCCAATTCTTTAATAAGCCTGGACAAATAGGTTCTTTGTATATCGAGAACCTTTGCGGTTTCGGTTTGGTTCCAATTATTTTCTTCCAGCACTTTTCGGATAAAATGAGCTTTAAACAAATTAATCGCTGTTTTCAAGTTCCGCCCCCTCCCCTCCTCTTCTATAGTTTCAGAAGAAGGGTTTTTAATGAAAAGATCCTCTTCCCGGATCCATTTATCTTTTCCAATGACACAGGCCCGTTCAATACAGTTTTCCAATTCCCGGACATTGCCGGGCCAGGAATAGGCAAGCATAGCTTCCATCGCCTTATCGGAAAAACCCTCAAAGTGTTTTTTAGTATCCCGCATATACCTTTTAAGAAAAAAAACCGCCAGTTCGGGAATATCCTCAGGTCGCTGGCGGAGGGGGGGGATATAAAGGGGAAGCACATTGAGGCGGTAATATAAATCGCTCCTAAAGGCCCCCCGGTCTACCAGGGCTTCAATGTCTTTATTAGTGGCTGCCAGTATTCTGACGTTTACCGAAAGGGTTATGTCGGAACCGACCTTTTCAAAGGTTTTTTGCTGGATAACCCGGAGCAGTTTAGCCTGCAAGGACAAGGGCAGATCCCCAATTTCGTCAAGGAAGATGGTCCCCTGATCGGCCATCTCAAAACGTCCCTGACGGCTTGCTATTGCATTGGTAAAGGCCCCCTTAACATGGCCGAAAAGTTCGCTTTCCAAGAGCCCGTCGGGCAGGGCCGCGCAATTCACCCGGATAAAGGGCGCCTGGCTTCTGGGGCTGCGAAGGTGGATCTGTTCGGCGAATATTTCCTTTCCCACCCCGCTTTCACCGAGGATGAGGACGGAGGAATCGGTTTTAGCCACCCGGTCTATAACGTCCAATTTCTCCAGAATAATCGGGCTTTTAACGATCAGGGTATGATATCCCTGATCCGTCTTGATTTGCTCCTGTAAGAACTGAATTTCCTTCTGAGCCTTTTCAAGGCTTTTGGCATGTACCAGGGCAATGGCGACCTGGGTGGCAAATATTTCCAGCCATTCCAGATCGTCCCGGACGAATAACTGGCCATCCTTCTTATTTAATACCTCAATAACCCCGATACATTCGTCCTTTACCCGCATAGGAACCGCTACCATGGTTTTGGCGGAATAACTGATTTGTTCTGCGATGACGCTCAGATGACGTTTGTCGTTTTCCACATCGTTAACAATAAGAGGCTTATTATGCTGGGCTACCCATCCGGCAATCCCCTCTCCCATTTTCAAGGCGTATTGTTTTACCTCCGCTCCCTTTGTGCCCAGGGCAATCTCAAAATACAGTTCCTCCCTTTCTTTTTGTATTAAAAGCAAACTGGATGCTTCCCCCTCGCATAAACGGGTGACGGCATCCAGAATTTTGGTTAATAGAAAACGGACATCCGTATAATTTGAATTAATGAGGGTATTAACCTCCATTAAGATATTAAATTTTTGGACGTCAATTTTTGACAGCATACAAATGCGGTCTTTTAGTGGGTACCCGAAGTATCCCTTTCAGGAGAACCTTGCGTGCCGGAATCGTTTTGATTGCCGGAAACGTTCTGATTGTCCGAACCGGTCTTGGATTTTAGAAAATCTCCCAGAGTAAAGGTGGAACCATCCGATTCCTCCGCCGCCATATAACGAGAGATTTCATCCCGCTGAACCTTCCTTTGATAATCCCGGATAGAAAAAGAGACTTTTTGCTTATCCGGCTGCGACTCAAGCACTACGGCCTTGATTTTATCCCCTACATGATATTTTTTAAGGGCCTCATCGGGGTTTTCATCCCGGTTTTCCGGAAGATTTGTCTTATGAATAAGCCCCTCAATGCCTCCGGGGACCTTCACGAAGATGCCGAAATCGGTAACCGAAGATACCTCCCCTTCCACCAGGGAGCCCGGTTTATAGGTCTGGGCAAAATTCTGCCAGGGATCTTCAGAAAGCTGCTTGATTCCCAGCCTGATGCTCCGGGTTTCCGGCTCGGCCCCTATCACCATAATTTCAACTTCCTGCCCAACCTGTAATTCGCTGCTGGGATACTTAATCTTTTTTGTCCAGGAAATATCATCCCCGTGGAGGAATCCGTCAATCCCCTCCTCCAGCTCAATAAAAGCCCCCGCATTGGTAAGTTTAACCACCTTCCGCCTTAGCCTTGTTCCCGCAGGGTATTTTTCATCAACGTTATTCCAGGGATTAGCGGTAACCTGTTTTAGCCCCAAAGAAACCCGGCCGGCTTGCAGATCATAACCGAGGATCATGCACTCCGTTTCATCCCCGATATTGATGAGTTCCTCGGGCTTCTGGATCTTTTTGACCCACGAAAATTCCGAAATATGGGCCAGGCCCTCAATTCCCTCTTCCAGTTCGATAAAGGCGCCGAAATCGGTAAGTTTCGTTACCCGGCCCTTAACGACATCATTGACGTGGTATTTATCCTCAAAATGAACCCAGGGATCGTCGGTAAAGTGCTTGAGGGAAAGGTTAATCCGTTTCTCCACCGGATCAATCCGGATTACCTTAAGACGAATCTCCTGCCCCTTCTTGACAAAGTCCTTAGGCCGGGTCACATGGCCCCAGCTCATGTCATTAATGTGGAGCAGCCCGTCAAAACCGCCGAGATCGATAAAGGCCCCAAAGGAAGTAAAACTTTTTACCGTTCCGGTAACATTATCCCCAATTTGGGTGTTTGCAAAAAAATCATTCCGCTTCCGTTCTATTTCTTCTTCCAGCCACTTGCGGCGGTTTACCACGATATTGACTTTTCCGTCGGAATAAAGCCGTTCCACATAGACCTGCGTTTTAAGCCCCAGGAGTTTTTCCGGCTTATCAACCTTTTGCGCATCGGACTGGCTGATGGGGAGGAAGGCATGAACCCCGGCGCCTAAATTGACATCGTATCCCCCCTTAACAAGCTTTTCGATGGTTCCTTCCACTACGGTGTGATCCTGAAAAGCCTGCCGGAGGTTTTTCCAAAAAAGCTTGACATCCGCTTTTTGCTTGGAGACGATTACCTCTCCATGCCTGTTTTCTTTGGCAATGAGAATAACCGATACGGCATCCCCGATTTTGGGAATTTCCGTAAATTCCGATATAGGAATTTTCCCCTCTGATTTGTAGCCCACGTCAATAAAAACCTGATCCGGAGTAACCTGAATCACGTTTCCCTCGACAAGCTGCCCCTCTTCCAATTGTTCAAGGGATTTAAGATACTCTTCCTGTAATTGTGTCTGGATATTATCGGCGGGGCTTGCGGGTTTAATCCCTTCCGACTCATCCACCGGACCAATGTCCGATTCCACTTCCATCTGAGCCATGGTTGATCCTTCTAACTGTATTTTCCTTATCAATTTGTCATAAACTTGTTTTATGGTCAAGTCCGATGTATCCAAATAGTCAACTCCGGAAGCGATTTTAAGGCTTCCCTCTTCTTTATTTTTATCAATTTCATCCCGTTCCAGGATAGTTTGGCGGATTTCTTCAAGGCTTAAGGCCGATACCCCCTGGTTGTACCGCCGTTTTACCCGGGCCTCCGCCGACGCATCCAGATAAAAACGATATTCCGCCTGGGGAAAGACCACGGTGGTCATATCCCGGCCTTCAGCAACCACATTAAGGCCCCGGGCCGTTTTCCGGATAAGATCGTTGACCACATGGCGGATCGGCGGAATAGCCGAAAGGGCGGCAACATTCCGGTCTATTTCATCGCTATGGAGCAGATCCTCAACCCGCTCCCCCTCCAGGTAAAGCTCCCCGTTCCGGTATTCAACGGCGGCCTCTTTGGCATAGGCGGAAGCCCCCTCCGGGTCCGCCGGATTGATCTGCCCCCGCAGACAGCCCAAGGTAAGGGCCCGGTAGAGATTGCCGGAATTCACATAGGTAAATTTCTGCCCCCCCGGCGGCGCGAGCCCCTCCGCCAAAAGCCGGGCTATGGTGCTTTTCCCGGAACCTGCGGGTCCGTCAATAGCAATTACCATGGGTAGCTCCTTTTGTAACGATTTGGTCTTTTATAGACAGGCACTTATATTCCAAACCACTCAATTCTTCTGACGTAAGGGGTCTTGATTTTCCTTCCCCAAGGTCTGAGATCTCTACCGGGCCGATCCGTATGCGGAGAAGCTTTTCCGGATGAAGGTGAAAATAAGAAAAAACCCGCCTGATTTCCCGGTTTTTTCCCTCCACCAGAACTACCCGCAAGGCTTTTCGCCCCAGCCGTTCAATAGCCGCCGAACGGTAATATACCCCTTCAATATGAATGCCCCGCTCAAAGGCTTCCAAAACCTGATCGGAAATGGGGCCGGCGGCTTCCACGATATATTCCTTTTCAATCCCCGAACGGGGATGGCCGATTTTTGCGGCAAAATCACCGTCATTGGTAAACAAAATAAGCCCTGAGGAACGGTAATCTAAACGCCCTATATGGTAAAGCCGCTCTTTAATATCCGCCGGAAGGAGGGCGCCGGCCAGAGGGCGGCCTTGAGGATCAAAGGCGCTGCAAATATAGCCCGGCGGCTTATGCAGGACGAGGTAATGCAAACGGCTTTCGATATGCAGGGGGAGTCCGTCCAGGCAAACCGCATCTTCCCTGGAGACTTTAGCCCCCAACTGGGTAAGCGGCCGGCCATTCACCGAAACCCGGCCTGAGGTGATGAGTTTTTCCGAAGCCCGCCGGGATGCCACCCCCGCATGGGCAAGATATACCTGGAGTCTGAGCGGTTTTTCACCGGGAAAAGCCGGAGTGTCCCCTGCCGGGATGGCATGATTATCTTGCGAAAACTCCTTAGTCCTGTCCGATAAGTTCAAAACGCTCGATCTCACTTTCATTGAGTTTTGGCAAATCAGCAATGCTTTCCAGCCGGAATAATTTAAGGAATTCCCGGGTCGTGCCGTATTGGATCGGTTTTCCCGGAACGTCCTTTTTTCCTGCCTCACGGATAAGCCCCTTTTCGATAAGCAGGCGGATCATATTGTCCGCCGAGACCCCCCGGATAGCCTTGATTTCGCTTTGGGTGACCGGCTGGGAATAGGCAATAATGGAAAGGGTTTCCATGGCGGCCCGGGAAAGCCGGGCCTCATTTTTTTTCCCGTACCGTTCCTTTAAAAGTTCCCAATATTCCTTTTTAGGGGCAATCATAATTCCCCCGCCAATGCGGGACAGGGCAACCCCCGAATCTTCCCGCCCGTAACGGTCTTCCAGATTTGCCAGGGCCCGCTCCACCGCCTCCCCCGCAAGGCCGGAAATGCGGATCAACGCGGCCTTATCCAGGGGATCCGCTTCAAGGTAAAGGATGGCCTCAATAAGGGCTGTTTCTTTCTCCAACCGTAACTCCATTATCAAGCACCTTAGAAGGCCGCGGGCGTATCAGGATATCCCCGAACATACGGTTTTGAAACACCAAAACAATCCGGATCTTTACCGCCTCCAGTATTGCCAGGAAGGCACAAACGAAATCCATCACCGAACCCTTCCGCACCACAAGATCCATGAAATTACACTCCCCCCGGTTTTCCAGGAGTTCATTAATGAGGGTGATTTTTTCGTTTACCGATACTTCTTCATACAGATCGATGATCCGTTCTATCCCTTCTCCGGAAAGATGGGACATGAGGGCGGAAAAGGTCTTGAGAAGGTCCCAGACATCTATCTTTTCCCATAATTCGTCTTCGGCAAACGGAAGGGGTTGCTGCAGCTTTTTCCGTTCGATGCTCCATTCCGCCTGCCGTTCCTTTTCTTCCATAAGTTCCGAAAGTTTCTTAAATTTCTGATATTCAATAAGTTTATCTACTAATTCCTGGCGGGGATCCTCGTTTTCGTCATCCGAACTTATATCTATTTCCACCGGCAGGAGCATTCGGCTCTTGATGTATAACAGGGTAGCGGCCATGGCGTGAAATTCCGTTACATCCTCCAGATCCAGCTCGGCGGCGGCGCTTAGATATTGGAGATATTGTTCGGTAATTTCCGCTATCGGAATATCGTACACGTTAATTTCATCTTTTTTGATTAAAAAAAGGAGTAAATCCAGGGGGCCTTCAAATTCATTGATTCTAAAGCTGGGAACGGCACTATTATGTAGGGTATCCATCTTATTAGAGTATACCTACTGTCCCGGGACTAGTAAATACCCCCCGGAAAGAAAGCCGCGGTAAAAGGCATTGCTGCCCGGTAACTCCGGAGCCCCCTCCCCCCGCTCAGAAAAGATTATCCCCTTCTCCGGCCGGGGGGGCAATTTTCCTCGGCCTGCCTACGCCCCGGGAAACAACGGGGGCGGCGCCTTCCGGCGGATGGGCGCTTACCGGTGCGGGAACCTTTTTCAGCTCAGTTCCCCTTGAAAGGCCCGCGTCCCGGATAGCCTTGACCTCAGCCGGTTCCCTCTCAAATTCGAAGGGCTCCTCTGCGGCGGGCACGCTGGCCGCGGAAGGTGCCGCCGCCGCGGGGGTGCCCGCCGCAGGGGGAATTGCCGCCGCGGGGGACGGCAATTCCCGGCCCGGGAATATGATTTTTCGTAATTTTGCCTCTAATTCCCGGGCAAAATCCGGGTTGCTTTCCAGGTACTCCTTGGCATTTTCCCGGCCCTGGCCGACCTTTTCTTCCCCATAGGAGTACCAAGCCCCTTTTTTATCAATAATCTCGTATTTAACCGCCGCGTCCAGAAGGCTTCCGGTGGCGGAAACTCCCTTGCCAAACATAATTTCCAATTCCGCCCGCCTGAAAGGAGGGGCTACCTTGTTTTTTACCACCTTGACCCGGACCCGGTTTCCAATGGCATCCGCGTCTCCCTTTTCTATGGTCTCGGTTTTGCGGACCTCAATCCGCAGGGACGCGTAAAACTTAAGGGCGTTTCCTCCGGTGGTGGTTTCAGGATTGCCGAACATAATTCCGATCTTCATACGGATCTGATTGATAAAGATGAGCAGGGTCCTTGATTTGCCAATGATAGCGGTAAGTTTCCGCATAGCCTGGCTCATGAGCCGGGCCTGGAGCCCCATCTGGGCGTCTCCCATATCCCCGTCGATCTCCGCCTGGGGGGTCAGAGCCGCCACGGAGTCCACCACGAGTACATCCACCGCTCCGGAGCGGACCAGGCTTTCGGTGATTTCCAGGGCTTGTTCCCCCGAGTCAGGCTGGGACACCCAAAGGTCATCGATATTAACCCCCAGGTTTTTTGCGTAAACCGGGTCCAGGGCATGTTCGGCATCCACAAAAGCGGAGATGCCCCCTATTTTCTGGGCCTCCGCAATGGCATGGAGCGCCAAGGTGGTTTTTCCCGAAGACTCAGGACCGTAAATCTCGATAATCCTTCCCCGGGGATAACCGCCTATTCCCAGGGCTTCATCCAGCAGAATAGACCCTGAGGGGATTACCTCAATTCCCGCAGCGTTATCATGGGTTCCCAATTTAATCAATGAGCCGGAACCAAATTGTTTTTCAATCCGGAGCCGGGCCGCTTCCAAGGCTTTTTGTTTTTCTTCGCCGGACGCCAGGGGATTAGCTCTGACTTTCTCTTGAATATTTTCCTTGGATTTTTCACTATCGTTCATTTTTGCCACGCTTTTCCTCCCCTTTATATATGGCCTTGTCCCGCATTATGCTTCAATAATATAAAAATAACATAGTTTTTTTTTATTTGCTATTCATAAGACGTACCGGCGGTCAAGTTTTTAGCTTTTTCTTTTATGGCGGGATGCTTTTTCCCCTATATTTTAAATATCGCTTATGATAAACTGTTAATAGCGGGGTAATCAGGATGAATGAATTTGTTCTTACGGCCACCCGTTCCATGCGGGGGTATACATCCCGGGTTGTCAGCCATCTGATAAAGTTTCCTAGTTTTTCGCATTTCAAAGATACTATTGACGGCGTTGATATTTTGAGTTCCGATCAGTTTGCGGACGGGGAACGGGAAGTTACTATTAATACTTCGATAAGGGGAAAAGACGTTATCCTTTTTACCAGTTCCGCCCGGAATCAGGCCGGCATCGGAACCGATGAAGCGAAAATTGAGCTTTACCATGCCGTGGATGCCCTGAAGCGCGCCCAGGCTGAAAAGATCATTGTATTTGAACCCTATGTTTCCTGCGCCCGGTCGGATCGTACGGTCCGCCGCAGTTCCGTAGGGCTTTGGGTTCATTTTAAGATCCTTTCAAGCCTCGGAGCAAAACACATCGTAACCTATCAACTGCATTCGGACAAATCTAAATCCATGCTTGATCCGACCCTCTGCGCCATTGACGATGTTCCTGCCCTTACCCTTCTTAAAAGATATCTTTGCGACATCTATATCCGGAATCTGGAAAGCCTGGAAAAGGTGGTGCGTCCCCATTGGGCCTTTTGTTCCGTTGATGCCGGGGGTGAAAAGCTTGCCCGGGGGTTTGCCAACGCCTTCGGCGCGCCCCTGGTGGTGGCCCATAAACAGCGGGATTATTCCAAACCTAACAGCATTGAATCCGTTAATATCCTTTCTGCCGAACCTATTGAAGGCAAGGTCCTTTGGATAGTGGATGACATGGTAGATACCGCCGGGTCCGTGGAAGGCCTGATCCAGGCTTTGGCCCCCTTTAAGCCCGCCGAAATCAATATTATCGCGGTACACGCCCTTTTTTCGCCCCCGGCTTCCCAGAGACTGCACCAGCTTTCTGAGAAGGGCCTTTTAAAACGCCTCATTGTATGCGATACGGTCTGTTGTTCCCCCGAAATGTTCGATAAAATCCCCAATCTTGAAGTGGTCTCTTCGGTTGAATTGTCCGCTAAAATTATCAGAACAATTATTACCAACAATTCCATGGATGAACTCCTGCGGGTTTTTGACGCGGCGGCTTACCTAAAATCCCCCAATTTGTTTAATCAATAGGGGCTCTTTTGTTCTTTAATTAGACGAATAGGGACAAGGGGCTTAAAAGTTTTTTTTGGAATCCAGTAAAATGGTTACCGGACCGTCATTAACATAGGAAACCATCATGTGGGCCTGAAAGACGCCGCTTTGGCAGGGAAGGCCCAGGGCGCGGATTTTTTCCATAAAATATTCATAAAGGGCTTTTGCCTTTTCCGGCCGGGCCGCTTTTGAATAGGAAGGGCGCCTCCCCTTCCGGGCATCCGCCATCAGGGTAAATTGGGAAACCGTAAGTACCCCCCCGCCGGTTTCAGCGGCGGCAAGGTTCATCTTGCCCTCAGGATCCTCAAAAATCCGGAGGGTTGTTATTTTTTCAGCAAGGTAATCCGCGTCGGCTTCGGTATCCTCCTCGGCGACTCCCAGATAAACCAAAAGCCCCCAGGCAAGCTCCCCGCTCACCCTGCCCTCTGCCAAGACGCGGGCGTCCCGGACGCGCTGCACCACCGCCCTCACGGCCCCATCTCCCCCCGGAGCCTGCCGGGGACAAAACCCGGCCTTAAAAGCCTCACCGGACGCCCTTTCCCAAAGAACTTGCCTGGTGGAGGGCTGTCCCTTCCAGCCTGATATCCTGTCCTGACGCGTTAGCCGCCAAAACCGGAACCACCTTGCCTAAAATTGCCAGGGGGCGTTCGGGATTTACCGCAATGGCAAAATCAAACACCACCGGCACTATCCCTTCCAGGGTTCTCCGGGTATCATAACCTACCAGAAAGTCCAGGGTTGTGGTATTTTGCTGGATGTCCAGGTTAGTGGCCATCCCCTGCCATATTACATAACAATCCCGGTAAAGGACCGGATCCTTGATAACCTCCTCATAGGTAAAACGATCCTCCATGGGGGCGTCAAAACTGGGGGTTTCCGTATAGGAAAAAAGGAGCCGGGCCTTGTTTTTTACCGCCTCCGAGGCATTCGATTCCAGAATACGGTTCAGGGCAACCTTGGCCGCCTCATCCCGTCTTTGCGCAAAAAGATTCTGGGCATCTTCGTAGGTGTTTAAGACTTCGTTTCTGGTAAGGATATACCGGTAACTGCCGCCGATTTGAACGGGCTCATTCTTTTCTTCCTGCTCCAGGGTGCTGGTGGAAAGGCCCTCCCTTTCGATACCCCGCAGGAAGGGCAGGGACAGGATATGCAATTTAATAAGAACGCTCCCCGTGAGGCCCAGGATGAACAGGGCGCATACCAGGGGAATCCATATCCGGCTCCAGGTTAAAGGAAGGGACGGAATGGGAGGATAAAGCCCGGGGAGCCCCCCGGATTCGATCCAGCGGGAAAGATTTTCATGTCCCGCATACTTGCGAATTATCCGGAGCGCTTTTTTTGCGATCCGGTTTTGCTCGTCTAATTCCTGCACTTCAAGGTAGAAATCTACCGCACGATCCGTTTCGCCCCGGCGGAGGTAGAGAACCGCCAAACCCAATAACACCAGGGGATCCCGGATTTTTATGTCCCGGGCCTGTTTGAAATAGACATGGGCTCCCCCAAAATCCCCGGTATAGAGGCAGGA
>JAITRD010000118.1 GCA_031288575.1 Treponema sp.
CATCCGGCGGCTTACCCGGCAGGAGGCGGAGATCCTCAAGGACCTGGAAAACCTTGAGGCGGAAAAGGCGGAACTTGAGGAGTCCCTGGCAAGGCCTGCGGTGTATTCCGCCGGGGAGAAGGCCCGGGCCGTGCAGGCCAAAATCCGGGAACTTGCCGCCAGGATAGACGAAAAAACCCGGGAATGGGAGGAGAAAGCCCTGGAACTGGAACAAAGCCGGGCATGAGCGGGTCCCCGCGCCCGCCAGGGCTCCTGCATTTACTTTTATAACCAACTGTTGAACCTTAACAAAAATGACCGCTCGGGCGGGCAAAATTCCCCAGGGGGTCACGCTTGCTTTGCACGAGAAGGCTTTGTCTTTGCTCCCGAGAAGGCCGGATGGTGCAAAGCTTCGGTCAAGTGCCCCCCTGGGGAGTTTTCCCGCCCGTCCGGCCTTATTGTTCCATTCGGGGAAGGTTTAGGCGGTAAAGGCGGGTCCCTTGGGGGGAAGAGATTTCCGGATGATGGGGAGATGACGGGCTATCTGCCGCAAGGAAGGGGGGTGGGGCACTGAGGGCAGGGCGTCCCCCTAAAAGCCCCAGCCAGGAAGGGGCGTTGTTTTGAAATATGCGGGCTACTTTTGCCTGCCGGTACGGAGTTTTTCTTCAAACCGTTCCAGGGCTCTACCCTTTAAGGGGGAGGGGGGGGGAATTTCCCCGGCATCACCGGCAAGGCGGCGTTTTAGTTCGGCGAATTCTTCGCCGGAAAAGGAAACGCCCCGGAGGGTATGCCCCTCAAAGGATTCGCAGCACCGGGGGGCCACTTTTTTTGCCAGTTCCAGGAGGACCGCCGTATAGAGGCGGATTTCCCTTTGGGCGTGCTCGTCCAGGCGGAGTTACAGGAAGTGAAAGAGGTTATGGAGGTCTATCTGCCAGTACCATTCGGTATAAAGGGAAAGGGGCAGGTTGATCCGGGCTAATTCCCGGGCGATGCCCCCTTCAATAAGGCGCTTATAATCCGCGTAGGCCCGTTCCTGCCCCGCGGCAAAGGCGGCCCGGACCTCTTCCGCCGGCTCCGCCTCAAGGGCTTCGGCGGAGCGGCCCTGTTTGTTATCGGCGCTTTGGAGGGCTATATCGGCGGGATCGGGGATGTAAAAATCCTCTCCCATCACCGAATAACGGCCGGAGATCTCGTTGAGCCGGGCGGTCCGGTGGCGCACCCACTGGCGGGCCACGAAGATGGGAAGTTTAACATGAAAGGTCAAAACAACCTGCTCAAAGGGGGATGTATGGCGGTTCCGCAAAAGGTAGTCAATAAGCCCCGCGTCTTCCCGGTAACTTTTGGTCCCCCCCCCGTAGGAAACCCGGGCGGCCTGTACCACCCGTTCATCTCCCCCTAAATAATCCACCAGCCGGACAAATCCCTTGTCCAAAACCGGAAATTCCCTGTCTAAAACCGCGTCCGCCTCGGGGACAATACAATGGGCCATGCTTTCCTCCGGGACCACTATAGCATTTTCGGGGGGCCGGGGAAAGGTAAGGCTTCCCTACTTAAAGGCGGGCAGCATCGTTCCGTGGGCGTCAATAAGTTCGTCCACCATCTTCCAGATATCATCCAGGGACAACTCCGCCCCGGTATGGGGATCCATCATGGCGGCATGGTAGACATATTCCCTTTTACGGGTACGGGCGGCCTCAATGGTAAGGAGCTGTACGTTGATATTCGTCATGTTCATAGCCGCAAGCTGGGGGGGCAGGTTTCCAGCATGGCAGGGGGTAACCCCGTTTTTATCCACCAGGCAGGAGACCTCCACGCAGGCCTCCCGGGGAAGGTTTTCAATAAGCCCCTGGTTCAAAACATTGCCCCCTATCTTGTAGGGCTCCCCGGTGACCACCGCTTCCATGATGTGGGAAGCGTATTCCTTGCTCCGCTGATGGGGCAGCCGGGATTCACCGGCCAGGCTCCGGTATTCCTCGGTCCAGCCGGCGATTTGGCTGACGCAGCGCCGGGGGTATTCATCCAGGGGAATGTTAAAGTCTTCGATAAGCCGGGGATAACGGCTTTTGATGTAAAAAGGATTGTATTCGGCGTTATGTTCGCTGGATTCGGTACAATAGTACCCGAGTTTATCGATATAATCAAAACGGACCATATCGCCGTGTTTTTCCTTCAGGTTTTTTTCCTTCGCCCGCTTTTTTATCTCCGGGTAAAGATCCTGTCCCCGGGCGTCGCGGATTTCCAGAAGCCAGGCCATGTGGTTGATCCCCGCTATCTTCTCGATCCGCCCCTCCAGCTTGTCCTCCAAACCTAAAGAACGGAGCAGGTGTTCGGAGCAGACCTGGACGCTGTGGCAAAGCCCCACGGTTTTGACCCCGGTATAACGCTGCATATAACCGCTCAGCATCGCCATGGGGTTTGTGTAATTGAGCAGCCAGGCATCGGGGCATACAGCCTCAATGTCCCGGGCGAAATCCTCCATCACCGGGATGGTCCGCAGGGCCCGCATGATGCCGCCGATGCCTAGGGTGTCGGCAATAGTCTGGCGGAGCCCGTATTTTTTGGGAATTTCAAAGTCGATCACCGTGGCGGGTTCATAACCGCCGACCTGGATGGCATTTACCACAAACCGGGCGCCCTGCAAGGCGGCCCTGCGCTGTTCGGCGCCGAGATAGCTTTTGATGACCGCCTTGGCGCCCTGGCCCGCGTTAATAGCCTTAAGGATGGCCTCGCTCTGCTTCAAACGCTCGCCGTCAATATCATAGAGGGCTATCTCGTAACATTCCAAGGCCTTGGAACACATACAGTCGCCCAATACATTCCGCGCGAAAACGGTACT
>JAITRD010000135.1 GCA_031288575.1 Treponema sp.
TTTTATATGCCCGTATAGACCCGCGGGACCCGTTTATTGATATGGCAGGTGATTTCATAGGGAATGGTGGCAAGTTTTGAAGCGACATCGTCGGCGCCGGGCCCGGAACCGCCGAAAAGGGAGGCCTCCTCCCAGCGGCGGATATCCGAGTCCGGCCCCAGGTCGGCCATGCATTGATCCATGCATATCCTGCCTGCCAGGGGATAGGGCAAGCCCCGGATATAAACCGAATGGCTGCCGCTCAAACCCCGGGGAAGGCCGTCGGCATACCCCGCCGGAAGGGTAGCAATCCGGGTGTCCCGGGGGGCCGTCCAGGTTCTTCCGTAGGAGAGGGATTCCCCCTTTTTAACTTCCTTTATGAATACGACCCGGGTTTGGAATTCCATTACCGGCTCAACCGGCAGGGCCCGGGGAGAACCCTTGCCGGGACTGTACCCGTAAAGGGCAATCCCCGGCCGGACCATATCAAACCGGGCCTCGTCGTGAAAAACCACCGCCCCGGAATTGGCCGCGTGGACGATGCCGGGATCGATCCCCGCCGCCCGGATATCCGCCACCGCCCCCCGGAAACGCCTTAGCTGCTCCCGGGTATAACGGAGATCCTCCTCCAGGGGCGAGTCCGCCGCGGCCAGGTGGGTCGCCGTGCCGGCAAGGCCCAGGCTCTTAAAGCCGCGGATATACCCGGCAAGCTCCGCCGCCTCCCCGGGCCGGCAGCCCATCCGGCCCATGCCGGTATCTATTTTCAGGTGTACCGGCAGGATCCCGCCCGCCGCGGCCCGCCCGGCGGCTTCGATAAATTCCCGATCGGAAACAAGGGGGCAAAGCTCCGCCGCAAGGATTTGGGGAAGTTCCTCCGGCAGGGGCTGGGAAAGGAGCAGGATGGGGCAGGCAATCCCCGCGGCCCGGAGTTCTTCCCCTTCCTGGACGGAGGCCGCCGCCAAGCAGCCGGCCCCCATGGCAAGGGCCGCCCGGGCTACCGGCACCGCCCCGTGACCGTATGCGTCGGCCTTAACGGGCACGCAAATAGCCGGATCCGGCCCTATCCGTTCCCGCAGGATCTCCATGTTCCGGCAAAACCGGTCCAGATGTATCAGGGCTTTCGTAGCTCTCATATTTCTCCTTAACGAGGGACAGGGACGCTGTTTTTTTGGCGCAAATAATAGTATATTAGGGTATAATATAGGGGAAAATATAGAAATTACCAAGACGGCGTGATATAATTTTGTTGAATATGTTGGTACGAAATTGCAAAATCCTGGGGGGGATTTTGTTCATTATTTTTATGTTTGCCGCTTGCGGGGAATTGACTACAGTTCTGCCCTCCGGGGGAAGAACGTATTACCGGGTAAACGCCATGGTAAACCGGATTCCCCTGGATGAATATTCAATTATAAAAAAAGATGACGAAATTCGTCCCTATTTTATCAATTCTGTTGCCAATGATCCGGACATTCTGGGGCTTACCGTTTTTATCCAAACCCCTTCGGGGGTTACGGTCAGTCCCAAGGTACAATACACCCTCAAAGCCGAGGAGGAAAAGGCCGTCCCCGGCCTTTTCCCCATGCCGGAGCCGGCCCCGCTGCCGGAGGATAACCCGGAAATAAATGTCCCGGAAGGGACGGAAACGCAAATGCCCGGAACGGAAACGCCGGAAGAAACAAGCCTCTCCCCCGTGCCTGAGGAGGCTCCCCCGGATTCTGTTCCCGCGGCTCCCGAACCGCCGGCTCAGGAGGAACCGGTTCCCCAAGCCGCCGAACCGGAGCCCGCGCCCGCTGAGGGAGAGGCGCCGGAAGAAGGGACGGTCCTGGCGGAAGCCCCCGAACCGGAGTCCCCGCTCTCGGAAAGGGAAGAATCCGCCGAGGCGGAAGCCCCGGAAGGGGGAGAAGCCCTTCCGGCGGAGGATGCCCCGGAGGAGGAAACCCTTGCCGCGGAAGAAGCGGCGGAAGAACCTCCTCCTCCCGCGGAAAAAACCCCGGTCATTCCGGTTGAGGAAGAGATTATCATCCGCGTTACCGATCTGGACGGCCGCCTTCCCGCTTTTCCGATACCGGAAAGCCTGGAAATCGGCCAATATGTCATGGTTTTCCAGGTTGCCGGGACCGAGGACATTCTCTATAAAATCGAGTTTCCCTTCTGTTTTTTGCGGGACGCCTCTTTCGCCCTTGACGATATCCATAGCTATCTGCCCGATAATAACCCCGGGGCTTATTTGGTTCCCCCGGGCATAAAGGTCATGCTGGGCGCCCAGATTGATTCGGATCCCCGGCTGGATCCTTATATTATCTGGTACGGTAACAGGAAAAGGATCGGCGAAGGGCGTTTAGCCGACAGTGCGAATTACCTCCTTTGGGAAGCGCCGGAACAGGCGGGATTTCAAAGCATCCGGGTAGAGGTGTATCCTTTCCGGCCCATTCCGCAAGTAAAGGGCTTAATCAAAGAATTATCCCTTCCCATTTCAAAAAAATATGAAAGCCGGGGGTATTTTGCCCAAACCGGGGAGCAATACAACCTTTGGTACCGCTTTGGCGGCAGCCTTGGGGACGAAAAAAACCCCCTGGATACCCGGAAAGCCCTGAATCCCCTGGAAAACCGGCAGCCCAACTGGCTTCCCTGGGCGGGAGTTTACGGGGTCTCCGTAGGCCCCGGCGATATATATCAGATCCCGGATGCGCCCTTTGTTTTAAACGACGGCGAGCAGGGAACGGGGCGGATCCGTCTGCGGTTAAAACTTATCCGGGAGGGAACCATTTTTACCAGCTCCTTTAGGCGGTCCCGCAGGGACGTGTCGAGGAGTTTTTTAGACATGAACCTGGCTTACCGCGATAAGGCCCTGATTTTCACCGTATACGCGGATTCCCAAACCCTTGAGGAAAGGATAACCATTAAGGGCCGGGAAACAGAAGATTTTATAAGCCCCTTTATCGACTTTGATCTCCGGGGGGATCGCGTTACCTTTCAAATGGGGATTGAAAATACCGGCATAGTTGGGGCCAAAAAAACGATTATCCCGGATAACCCCCTGGGCGGGACCGGGACTTTTCAGTTGGGAGAAAGGACAAGCCCCCTGTATAATGCCGCAAACCGGCGGGTTGTTTTTATTCTGGACGAATTGGCGATCCGGTTTAATACGGGGCCCGCGGCGGATGAAAACCCCGGCTTAGACGAAGAGGAGGATGCCGCTGCTGAAGCGGGGATTCCCAATACAATTTAACCCGGGTAAACGGTTGACAAAAATTCTGGCAGGAATATTGCTGTTCGCCGGCTGTGCCGGGGAGCCGAAAAAAATGCCCGAGCTTGCGCTTACTCCCCCGCCGCCAAAAAGAACCGAAATCTTTCAAATTGAGGATCATAGTTCGCAAACAGCAGGGAAAGAAATTCCTCCCTGGGTAACGGCCTATATCTACGAGGGCAGCGCCGCGGTTGAAAGGCTGCCGGAATATCAAAACAAGTATGTTTTTATAGCCGAAACCGAGGGGACCAATGTCAACGCCCTGCGCCAATGGGCAAGGAATTTCGCGGTTCTCCAGGACCTGTCCCGGCTGATCGCGATCCGCATAACACGCCGTTTTACCAATGCCTCGGCAAACAACCCCGATGAAATCTACGGGCCCTTTTTTGAAGAAGCAATCAGGGAAGCCTCCGACGCTTTTTATTACGGGGCAATAAAAGAAACCGATTATTGGATATTAGCGCAATTTTTTGAGGAGGACGGCGTAACTCCCCAGCGGAAGGTTTATCAATTTTTTATATTGATAAGCATTGATCAGGCCCTGCTGAAGTCCCAGATTGACGAAATTTTGGATAAGGTACCGGTTGCGGGCATCACCCGGGAACAAGCCGCCTTTATCAGCCATTTTAAAGAAACCTTTTTCACAGGATTCTGAACTTGCCGGCGGTGCTTGACCTGCCCCTTGAGGGATCATTAGGCTATATCCATGAATGAAAGTATCATCAGCATCCTGCCGGGCAACGAAGGGGATTTTTTGTCCCTCCACGGAATTTATCGCGGGGGCATTGATCTTATCAAGGCAGTCCAGGTTATAGAGAATCCCGTCCTTACGGCGTTTATGAAAATTCTCACCACCCTGGGAACTGAATATGTTTATATTCTGATTACCCTTTTTGTTTTTTGGTGCGTTAGTGAAAAGAAGGGAGTCCGCCTGGGGATGCTGATCCTTTTATCCGCCTGGATAAACGGTTTCCTCAAATTTCTGTTAAAACATCCCCGGCCCTATCACCTTGACCCTTCGGTAGGGCTGGCCTTTGAATCCAGTTACGGCATTCCCTCGGGACACGCCCAGCTTTCCCTTGTCTTTTGGGTTCTTATCGCGTCCTGGTACGGGGGCAAAAGAAAAACCGCGGTTAAAACCGCCGCCATCCTTTTTACCCTGCTGATCGGCTTTACCCGCTTATATTTGGGGGTCCACTTCCCCACGGATCTCCTGGCGGGCTGGTTTCTGGGGGCGCTTATCCTGGCCCTCTATTTTTTCCTGGAAACCCCGGTTACAGCGCTCCTGAACCGCGGAATTCCCGGGATAGTTCCCGGCGGCCCGCGGCTGCGGATGATCTGCGCCGCCCTTATCGCCCTGGGCATGAACGCCCTCTTCCCCCAGGATACGAGCCTGGGGGGGCTCTTTCTGGGTTTCTGTGCCGGCTATAACCTGATGCTGAAGCATAGCCCCTTTTCCGCGGGGCCTGGGGGGGAACAAACGGCGGGGAATCTCATCCGGCTTGGCCTGCGGTATCTTGCGGGCCTTGCCGGAACGGTATGCATCTACCTGGGGTTAAGGCTTCTGCTCCCCGGGGAATCATCCCTCTGGGCGCCCCTGGGGGGCGGCCTTTCCCCCTATTATAGCCTAAGCCGTTTTCTGCAATATGGCCTTTTGGGCATCTGGACGACCTGGGGAACCGGCGGCGTTTTCCTCCGGCTTAACCTTGCGGAACGGCGGGCAGAATGTTCCGGCGGGTAGGATGAAAGGGGCCCGCCCTTTTCCGGGCATATCCGCATGATGGCCTCCCGCTCCTACGGCGACGCCCTCCCCATTGCCGCCTATGCGACGCCCCTGGCTGAAAGCGCCCTGGCGGTGATCCGCACTTCCGGGGAAAAGGCCCTGGAACTGACCGCCTCGGTTTTTTCCCGCCCCAAAATTTTGCTCCAAGCCCCGGGGAATACCCTTGTCCACGGCTGGATTCTCCTGCCCCCGGCGGGGCCGCCGGCAGAGGGTGGCAAGGAAAAGGCCGGAAGGCGAAAAATCGACGAAGTGATTATCTCGGTATACCGGGGGCCCCGGAGTTTTACCGGCGAAGACGGGGCGGATATTTCCTGCCACGGGGGCATCGCCGCGGCCAGGGGGGTAATGGAGGCCCTCAAGGCGGCGGGTTTTCAGGACGCCCTGCCCGGGGAATTCACCTTCCGGGCATTTATGAACGGTAAATTGGACCTAACCCGGGCGGAGTCGGTGATGGAACTTGTCGCCGCCAAAACCGGCCGGGGCCGGGACCACGCGGTGGGACGGCTTGCGGGGAGCCTGGAGAGGGAAATCCGGGAAATACAAGCCCTGCTGGTAGGGACTTTGGCGGGCACGGAACTTTTCCTGGATTATTCCGAGGAGGATCTCCCCCCGGCCGGCACCGATTCGGGGGGAATAAACGCCGATGAGGCCGCGGGGAAACTTCCGGAACGGGCCGCCGCGGAGTTTGCCCGGGAAAGGCTGCGGGCCCTGACCGCCACCTATGACCGGGAACGGCTCTACCGGGAGGGGGCCCTGGCGGTTCTGGCCGGGCGGCCTAACGCGGGAAAATCGAGCCTTTTTAACCTGCTCCTCCGGGAAGAACGGTCCATTGTTACCGACATTCCCGGCACCACCCGAGACTGGATCGAAGCCTGGATTTCCCTGGAGGGCATTCCCATACGCCTGGCGGACACCGCGGGACTCCATGCCTCGCCGGACCCGGTGGAACGGATAGGCATGGAACGAAGCCGGGAACTTCTGGAGGCGGCGGATCTGATCCTCTATATTCTTGACGGGACCGCGGGAATTACCGAAGAAGACCGGGCCTTTTTCCGGGAATTCGGCGGCTTAAAGGGGGAAAAGGCCCCCAAACCGGTTCTTGCCCTTTGGAACAAGGCCGACGAGGCCCCCCTCAGAGAGCGGCCCGGTTTCCCCGTCCTTGAAACCAGCGCAAAAACCGGGCAGGGCATCCCGGAACTTACCACGGCCATAGGCGCCGCCCTGGAAAAAGCGGCGGGAGCCGGGGAAAAGGACCGGGGGCTTCCGGGGGAAGGGAAAAACCCGGCGGGCATCGGGACAAAACGGCAAAGGGATCTGATTGACCGGGCGGCGGCGGCGGTGGAAGAGGCCCTGCTCCTGGCGGACCGCCGGGAGCCCCTGGACCTTATCGCCCCCTTGCTCCGGGAAGGGGTCAATGCCCTGGGAGAAATTACCGGGGAAGTTTCCACCGCGGAGATCCTGGAAACTATGTTCAGCCGGTTTTGCGTGGGGAAATAGGGAATTAGGAAGCGGAATCCGCCGGCAGGCCCTTCTTCCCCGACAGGATATACCAAAGGCAGATCCACACGCCCCGGAGAACAGCCGTTACCGATACCGCTACCCAGATGCCGTAAAGGCCCAGGCCGGTTTTTGAAAGGACAAAGGCCAGCAGCGGTTTTAAAATGTTAGAAATAATACTCACCAGGGAAGGAGGAACGGTCCGGCCGGCCCCCTTAAAGGCCCCCGCCCCCACCGCTTCCAGGTTCATCGGCAACTGGCAGAAAGCGAGGATCCGTAAATAGGGGATCCCCAGCTTCAGGAGTTCCGGGCCGGGGAGGAAAAGGGCAAAAAGGAAACCTCCGCCGAAATACAAAAAGAGGCTCACCAGGATACCCCACACGGTCATGGCCACGGCGGAAATCCGCACCCCCCGGCGGATCCGCTCCCACTTGCCGGCGCCGTAATTTTGGCCGATAAAAACGACCAGGGCCGAACCAAAGCCGCCGCCGATGAGCCAGGAGAAGGATTCTATCTGGGAACCGACCTTGCTGGCGGCTACCACGTTAGCGCCGAAGGAAGCTTCAAGCCGGGAGGTTACCATAGAAAGGAAACAAAAAAGGATGCTTTCCAGGCCTATGGGAACCGCCCATTTCATGATAAGAAGGAGCTTTTTGGTATCCGGCCTTATCCGGAAGGAATACCGTTCAAAGGGGCGGTCCTTAAAAAAGAAAAGGGCGATTATTAAAAGGCCGCTCGATATAAACTGGGAAATAACCGTGGCAATCGCGGCGCCCCGGACGCCTCCGTTGAATGTTAGAATAAACAGGGGATCCAAAACAACATTAACGATAAGCCCCACGCCGTGAAGGAGAAAGGGGGTGCGGGAATTACCCGAGGCGTTATAGGACCCGGCGGCTACCGCGGCAATAAAGGTTACGGGCATGGAGCAGCCGACAATGGAAAGATAGTCCGCCGTGTTTTCGGCAACCGGAAGTTCCCGGAAGTTGAAAAAACCCGCCAGTTCCCGCTTAAAAAGGATCATCGCGAGGCCAAAACCGGTGCCGAGCACCAGGGCAATCACCATGGCGTTTTGGGAAAATTCCCGGGCCGCCCGTTTATCCCCCCTGCCTAAAAACTGGGCCACCCCGATTTCCGCCCCCATCCTGCCGATGAGGAGGAATCCGAAGGAAAGCCACATATACATCCCCGCGGCTCCCGAGGCGGCGACCGCGTCACTGCCGACCCTGCCAAGCCAAAACATATCGGTGAAATTGTAGGCCATCTGCATAAACTGGGTTCCCATAATGGGAGCCGCAATAAAGATCAGTTTCCTTAATATCCCGCCTTCTGTTAAACTGTATTTGTTGCCGGATGAAGAGCCCATTCGTTTGACTATACTACGGAATAGGAGCTTATGCTATTCGTTTAAAGGCGGATGCCCATGGATTATGACTGCATTGTGGTAGGGGGAGGCCACGCGGGGATCGAAGCATCCCTGGCCGCGGCCCGGCTTGGCCTGAAGGTTCTCCTGATCACCCAAAATCCCGACCGGATAGGCGCCCTCTCCTGCAACCCCGCGGTGGGGGGGCTTTCCAAGGGGAACCTTGTCCGGGAGGTGGACGCCCTGGGGGGGGAAATGGGGAAGCTCATCGACGGGGTTTTGATCCAGTACCGGGTTCTCAACCGTTCCCGGGGACCCGCGGTACAGGCCCCCCGGGCGCAGGCGGATAAACAGGCTTACCAGGCCGCGGCCCGGCGGGCGGTAGAAAACCAGCGGGGGCTCTCGGTCTTTATGGATACCGTGGCTGACCTGATATCTTCCGGGGACGAAGGGGCCGGCGGGAAGGGCGGCCGGGTTCTGGGGGTGCTTACCCGGCGGGGGCACCGCATCACCGGGCGGACGGTGATCCTGACCACCGGAACCTTTATGGAAGGGAGGATCTTTATCGGCGAATACGATGCCCCCCAGGGCCGTTTGGGGGAGGAGGCGGCCCTGGGCCTGGGGGTGAACCTAAGGCGGCGGGGTTTTCCCCTGGGCCGGCTCAAGACCGGAACCCCCGCCCGGATCGCCGGGGATTCTATTGATTATTCCCGGATAGAAAGGCAGGAGGGTGAAAGGCCCGCCCCCTTTTCTTTTGATGCCGAACCGGGAACCGCCCCGGACCGGCCGTCGGTTCCCTGCTGGATCACCTATACCACCCCCCGGACCCATGAAATTATCCGGCAAAATATTCACCGTTCCCCCCTTTTTGGCGGCAAAATAGTCGGCGCCGGCCCCCGGTATTGCCCCTCCATCGAAGATAAGGTGGTCCGTTTTCCCGAACGGGACCGGCACCACCTCTTTATTGAGCCGGAAGGCTTAAGCACCCATGAAATGTACCTCAACGGGGCATCCAGTTCCCTCCCGGAGGATGTGCAGGAAGCTTTTATCCGCAGCATTCCCGGCTTGGAGGAAGCCCGGATTGTCCGGCCCGCCTATGCGGTGGAGTACGACTACCTGGATCCCCTGGACCTCTACCCCACCCTGGAATCCAAAAGAATGGAGGGCCTTTTTGCGGCGGGCCAGACCAACGGCAGTTCCGGCTACGAAGAAGCGGCCGCCCAGGGAATCATCGCGGGAATCAACGCGGCGATGAAACTGCGGGGAGAACCGCCCCTGGTACTGGGCCGGGCAGAGGCCTATATCGGGGTTTTGGTGGATGATCTGACCACCCTGGGAACCAGGGAGCCCTACCGGATGTTCACCAGCCGGGCGGAACACCAGCTGGTTCTCCGCCATGACACGGCGGATTCCCGGCTTACCCCTAAAGGCCGGGAACTGGGGCTGGTAGCGGAGGAACGCTGGGAACGGTTTCAGAAAAAACAGGCGGCCCTGGAAACGGTCCGGGAACTCCTGCGGAGCCGGAAAGTTTCCGGGCCGGCAGAAGGGGAAACCGGCACGCTCCGTTCCCATGGGGGAGACAGTCTGGAACGGGCATTGACGGATTCGGAGATACATTTCAAGGACCTTTTCCCCTGGGCCCCGGAACTGGCCTCCTGCCCGGAAGAATGGCTTGTCCGGGCGGAACTGGATATTAAATATGCCGGCTACATCGAAAAGGAAAAACGGGCGGCGGCCCGGACAGCCAAAATGGACGCGATTAAGCTCGGCCCCGATCTGGATTACCGGATGATCACCGGCCTTTCCGTTGAATCCCGGGAAAAACTTCAGGCGGTCCGCCCCCTGACCATAGGCCAGGCCGCCCGGATTCCCGGGGTACGGCAGGGCGACATTGCCCTTTTAATGGTATTGGCCCTTAAAAAAAAGGCCGCGCCGGACAGTTGCCGGCCGGAGGGCTCAACGGGCCATTAAAGCGGGTTCCCGGATGAGGAAATTAACCCGGGGGCCAGGCCAGGGGGCGGCCGGCGAGGACGTGGACATGAAGGTGATCCACGGTCTGCCCCCCGTCGGCCTTGCAGTTAATGACAAACCGGGCGCCCTTCTCGGCACAGCCTAAGCTGACCGCAAGTTCCTGAGCCTTGTTGAGCAGCCGCCCTACAAGGAGGATGTCGCCCTCGCCCAACTCCATGATATTCCGGATGTGCTTTTTCGGTATCACCAAAAAATGCACCGGCGACTGGGGGGTAATATCATGGAAAGCCAGAATATCGTCATCCTCAAAAATTTTTTTTGACGGAATTTCGCCCGCGGCAATTTTGCAAAAAATGCAGTCATTCATGGAGAAAATTTACCACAGGGCTGTCTCCCTGTCTATCTCCGGCCTACCGACCGTTTTTCCTGAAGTCGTCCAGGTTAATAAGCCGGGAGCCGCCGGTCCGGGAGGCTTCCGCGGCGAGGGACATGAAATGGCTTTCAAAGGAATCCTTTATCAGGTTTCTGCCGGCCCCGGCATTATCCCGGGCCATTCTGACAAAATCGGTAACAAAATTAACGTCCCCCCCGGCATGACCGCCCACGGGTTTTGCCAGTTCGATAACGTCAACATTCCTGGAAGAAAAATCCTTAACCTTAATCTGGCTGTCTTCCATATCCCCGGCAATTTCTCCGCCGGTTCCAAAGAGGGTGATGGTCCTGTGGGTCAGCATGGTAAAACCGGACATGATAAAATTAACGCTTACCCCGTTTTTAAAACGCATCATTACTGTCTGATGATCCACCACATCATTGTCGCAATGGAAAACGCAGCGACCGTAGGGGCCGGTCTCCAAAGCCTTAAGGCGGCCTTCCATGGAAAGATCCGTGGTGATCACGTTGGTGGGCCAGCGGATGTTATCGGTCAGATAAATCTTCGAGACATGGTAGGGACATTCGATCATGGCGGGACAGCCTTCAAGGCAGCGTTTGGGCGCTCCGGGGGGAGCGTTTTCGGCTTTAAAATAATTCAAATTGCCGTAGGATGAGACGGACTCACAGGGCGCCCCGGCAAGCCAATAGAGCATGTCCATGTCATGGCAGCTTTTAGCCAGAATCATCGGGGAAGATTCCCGCAGGTTGCGCCAGTTGCCCCGGACAAAGCTGTGGGAGATATGGATGTGGCCGACGTTTTCGATAAGATCCATGCCGATAAGTTTTCCGATGCGTCCCGCGTCAAGCAGTTCTTTAATCCGGGAAAAGAAAGAGGTGTATTTTAATACATGGGCAATCATAAAAACCTTGCTAAACCCCGCGGCTTTCCCTTCGATGGCCCGGCATTCTTCCCAGGTGGGAACAATGGGCTTCTCGCAAAGGATGTGGAGATTTCTTGCCATGGCCTCCGCCAGGGGGGCGGCGTGCTGCTGATCCTGGGTGGCGATAATTACCGCCTCGCAGGGGGGAAGCCGGGCAAAAAGATCTTCCCAGGAAGGAAAAGCAAGATTGTCGGGAATATGGTGATCCTCCTGAATCCGCTTCCGCTTTACCCCGTCGGGTTCCGCCACCGCCATAATCTTCAACATCCGGGGGTTCATCTTTGCGTATTCCGCATAAACATACATACCCCGGTTTCCCGCGCCAAGCAACACCGCTTTAATTGGTTCCATGTGTTTTCTCCTCTCTAAAAATAAGCCGCCTTGCGGCGGCTCCTGTTTTCCTACTTTATTATCTCAGCATTGATAATATTAGTATAGGCGGCAAGACGGTTCCCCAATTCGGGATTCCCGTAAATTTTGCTCATCTCCCGCTCCATCAGGGTATATACCGGCCCGGCGTTCCGGGCGGCAATAGGCAGGGGATGGGCATAGTCGATTGCCTCGGTGATAAACCGCGTATCCAGCCAGTTATAGATCCGGTAAAAATCGCCGGCGCTTTCGCCGTAGCAGGGGGGCCAAATCGCGGAGAGGATGTCCGCGTGTCTTTTGGAAGCAAGGAAACTGATAAAAGAAGCCGCCTCCTTGGGATATTTGGTTTTTGCCGATATCACATAAGCCAAATTATGGAAAATAGAGGCCCGCTGTTTTTGCCGGGGCAGGGGGGCGATCCCCAGATCCTGCCACAAAACCTCCGCGTACTGCCGCAGAACTGCCGTATGATGGGTTACCATCGCAACGGTGCCGGACTGGAAAAGGGTGGCCTTTGAGGTTTCCTGTATCTCCTGTATGGTCGGGGCGTATTTGTTTTTATGGATCATATCAAGATGGATCTGAATCGCTTCCCGGGCTTCGGGGGAATCAAGGGCCAGGGACATCCGGTCGTCGTTGAAAATTTTTCCGCCGTTTTGCAGCACAAAATTGGAAAACCCGCTCTGGGGGTCCATATCCAAAATAGCCCCGTACTGGACCGTTTTGCCGCCCTCCCTGACGGTAAGCCGTTTGGCGGCGTCATAAAATTCATTCCATGTCCAATGTTCGTCGGGATAGGCAACCCCGGCTTTGTCAAAGAGGGCCTTATTATAAATAAGCACCGTAACATCCCAAAAAATGGGAACGCCGTAACGACTGCCGTTAAAAACAAAGGGCTCATAAAACTTTTTGTTAAAATTCTCAAATTGAATTTTATCCGCGTAGGGTTCCAAATCCAGAACAAGATTGCTGGGAAGATAAGAAACCGCGTTGGGATGATTCAGCCAGAAAATATCCGGGCCGGTCCCGGTGGGCAGGGCGGTTTGCAGCTTTGTCCAATAATCCGCCCAGGGGGTCAGGACTTTGTTTATTTTTATTCCGGCATTTTCCTTTTCAAATTCCGAAATTATCATGTCATAAACCTGGCTGCCGTTTTGATCCCAGTACCAAAAGTTAAGGATCTTTGCATCCTTGTTTTCACCGGCGCACCCTAAAAAAAGGCCGACCAATAGAAATAACAAGGGAAAAAGACACAAAAACACCGATTTTTTTCGTTTCATTTTTAAAAACTCCTCTTTTTTATTATTTGGAAAGGGGCGGCATCCGCGGCCCCTATTCCTTAATCCCTGAAAAAGCAATGCCGCTGATAAAATACCGCTGGGTAATCAGAAACACTGTTACTACCGGCAAGGAAACCAATAAGGCGGCGGTCATAATTTGGTTTTCCCTTACTAAAAACTGGCCCTGCAAATTTGCCACCGCAATGGAAAGGGTATAACGCTCGGGGCTGTTGATGATGATAAGGGGCCACAAAAAATCGTTCCAGGCAAATACCAGGCAGAGAATTCCCGTCGCGAGAAGGGCGCTTTTGCAGAGGGGCATGATGATGGACCAGAAAACACGGAAATGATTGGCCCCGTCCAGGATTGCCGACTCATCCAGGGACTTGGGCAAGGTCAAGATCTGCTGCCGGATAAAAAAGGTAGTGGCAATGCTGGGGATGGAAGGGACAATAACCGCCAGGTAGGTATTAAACCAGCCGAAACGGAGCATCATATTATACCGGGGGACCAGGATCATCTGGGTAGGAATCATCAGGGCCGTTATAAGGGAAACAAAGATAAAATTCTTGAAGGGGAATTCAAGCCGGGCAAAGGCATAGGCCGCGAGGGATGAAAAAAACAACTGGGGAATTAATATTCCCAGGGTAATAATCACATTGTTTTTATAATAGGAAATGAAATTTAAACTGCCTAAGAGTTCGCTATAATTGTCCATATTAAATAAATTCGCCGGCAGAATCTTTACCGGAATATGCACCGTCTCGGCATAGGTTTTAAAGGAAGAAAGGAAAATCCATACAAAAGGCCCCAGCCAGATAAGGGACAATATAAAAAATCCCACAATCCCGGCGATATAAGTCAAACGTTTCATGATCCCCCCTAAGTATAATGAACCCATTTTTTCTGGCCGATATGCTGTACCACCGTAACGGCCAGAACAATAACGCATAACACCACCGCTTCGGCGGAGGCGTACCCCATCTCAAGGAAAGTAAAACCCCGCTCGTATATTCCGAAGGCCATGGTCCGTAAATTTTCCCGGACAAAGGAGTTGCTTTTTCCAAAAACAAAGATATAATCAAACATTTTAAAAATCGAAATAACCGCGATAATGGCGGCATAAAAAAGCTGGGGAGTTACCAGGGGCACCGTGACATGGATAAATTTATGCCAGGAATTTCCCCCGTCCAGTTCGCAGGCTTCGTAATATTGGCGGGGAATGTTTTGCAGCCCCGCAAGGATAATAATCGCGTAATAGCCGACGCTTGCCCAGAGCCCCACAACAATGACGATGGAACGGACAAGCCATTCATTGGCAAGCCAGACCGGCTGGGGCAGGTTCAGCATCTTCAAAAGGGCATTTATAATCCCGTAACGGGAATTAAAAATAATCATCCATACCTGGGCGCTTACCACGGGCAATAAAACATAGGGAAGAAAAAAAACGGTCCTAAAAAAACCGTTAAAGGGGGACTTCTTATTCAGGGTATTCGCCAGGAGCAAAGAAATAAGGATGACCGCCGGCACCATGGCCGCCACAAAAAAGAGGGTATTGAAAAATTCCCCCGCGATTTCCGGGTCCTGGAACAAGCGGATATAATTGGCAAGGCCGATAAATTCGGGCGGGGAAAGGTGGTTCCATTTGGTAAGGGAAATAAAAACCGAATGAACCATGGGATACAAAAAGAAAATATACAACCCCAGGGTTGTCGGCGCAATAAAAAGAAAAGCCCATAACCAATTAATTTTTTTTGTATTTTTAAACATTAGAATTTCCTTATTTAAAACTTCGCCCTTCCCAGGGGATTTTGTCAATTTTCATCCCCCGCTTGGGCAGAGTATCTTCTGATTTTCAAAAGAATTTTTTAGGAAATTTAAAAAAGTTCTAAAGTCTAAACTTGACCCACAAAATTTTGAGTAATTCCCACAGGGGAGGGGAAAAGGCCGGGAAAAATGCTTGTAGAGTCCGCCGCCGCTACCTTCGGTACGATTCGGCGGGTAATTCCAAATATTTTCCCCGGCCTTTTCCCCTCCCCTGTGGGCCTACTCAGGCAAAGTGGGGCAACTTTAGCCTGAAAGGGGGGGATAACGATACTCGGATAATGAATTTACCGCCTAAATTGTGGGTCAAGTTTAGAGGGGAGGGGGAAAGGCCGGGAAAAATGCTTGTAGAGTCCGCCTCCGCTACCTTCTTCGGCGCACTGCTCAGGCTAAAACCTTCGCGCCTTTTTCCCGTATGGTCACTTTTACTGGGCGCCGGGCGTGTGCTGCGGTTTTTGAACAAACGCTCCTTAACGGAGCGGTTTTGCCCCG
>JAITRD010000171.1 GCA_031288575.1 Treponema sp.
CCGAGCTTCATCCCGGTAACCCCCCGGGAGGAACGGCCCATGGGCCGGATCTGGTCCTCGTGGGTCCGCAGGGCCTGGCCCTTCCGGGAAATAAGGACCACCTCGTCCCGGCCTCCGGTGAGGAGGGCGCTCACCAGGCGGTCCCCTTCGTCCAGATAAATGGCAATGATCCCCCGGGTTTTGGCGTTGGCGAATTCGCTGGTTTTCACCTTCTTTACCACCCCCCGGGCGGTGCCCATAAAGAGATACCGGTCGTCGGTAAAATCCTTGAGGGATACGACGGCGGTGATGTCCTCGTTGGGGGAAACCGTCAGGAGGCTTTTGATATGGGAACCCTTGCTGGTCCGGCTGCCCTCGGGGATTTCGTGGACCTTCATCCAATAGGCTTTTCCCGCGCTGGTAATAAAAACAATATATTCGTGGGTGGAGGCAACGAAGATCTGCTCCACAAAATCGTCTTCCGTCAGTTTGGCGCTGACCATGCCCTTGCCGCCCCGGCCCTGGTTTTTATAGGCCGACACCGGAACCCGTTTGACATAACCCAGGTTGGAAATGAGGATCATCATCTCCTCTTTTTTAATGAGGTCCTCAATATTGATGTTTTCCACTTCTCCGGCCACAATCTCGGTACGCCGTTTGTCCCCATAGCGGCCGGCAATGCTTCTGATTTCATCCTTGATAAGCCCCAGGAGTTTCGCTTCGTCCTCCAAAAGGGACTTAAAATAGGCGATTTGGACCTTGAGTTCCTCCAGCTCCTGCTGGAGTTTCTCCACCTCCAGGCTGGTGAGCCGCCCGAGCTGCATCTTAACGATGGCGTCGGCCTGGGCTTCGGAAAGGAGGAACCGTTCCCGCAGTTTGGTTTCCGCGGTGTGAACGTCCCGGGAAGCCCTGATAATGGCCACCACCTCGTCGATATTGGCCAGGGCGATCACCAGGCCTTCCAGAATATGGGCCCGTTCCTCGGCCTTGCGAAGATCGTACCGGATCCGGCGGGTAACCACCTCCACCCGGTGTTCCACAAAGTAGCGGATCAGTTCCTTCAGGCTGAGGCATTGGGGCTTGCCCTTTACCAGGGCCAGGTTGATGATGCCGAAGGTGGATTGCAGGCTGGTGTTGGAAAAAAGCTGGTTCAACACCACCTTGAGGATGGCCCCCCTTTTAAGCTCAATAACCACCCGGATCCCCTCCCGGTCGGATTCGTCGTTGCAGGAGGCGATGCCGTCGATTACCTTGTCCCGGACCAGGGCGCCGATCCGTTCCAAAAGGAGGCGTTTATTCACATTGTAGGGGATCTCGGTAAAAACAATGAGTTCCTTGCCGGATTTGGCGGTTTCCACCACAAAACGGCCCCGGACCAGGATCTTCCCCCGGCCGGTCCGGTAGGCCTCCCGAATGCCCCGGCGGCCGAAGATGATCCCCCCGGTGGGAAAATCCGGGCCGGTTATATATTTGGCAAGTTCATCAATGGTAATATCCGGCTTGTCGATATAGGCGCAGAGGGCGTCGCAAACCTCGATAAGGTTGTGGGGGGCCATATTGGTGGCCATCCCCACGGCAATGCCGCTGGAACCGTTGATCAGGAGGTTGGGCACCGCCGCGGGGAGGACCGCAGGCTCCAACAGGGATTCGTCGTAGTTGGGGACGAAATCCACGGTTTCCTTGCCCATGTCCTGAAGCATTTCCTCCCCGATCCGGGAAAGCCTTGCCTCGGTGTACCGGGACGCCGCCGGGGGGTCCCCGTCCAGGGAGCCGAAGTTGCCCTGGCCCTGAACCAGGGGGTAACGGAGGGAAAAGTCCTGGGCCATGCGGGCCAGGGCGTCGTAGAGGGAGGCGTCCCCGTGGGGGTGGTACTTCCCCATGGCGTCCCCGGTGATCCGGGCGCTTTTTTTGGTAGCCGCGTTGGGCCGCAGCCCAAGCTCGTCCATGGAATAGAGCAGCCGCCTATGGACCGGCTTGAGGCCGTCCCGCACATCCGGCAGGGCCCGGGCCACAATGACCGACATGGCATAGGTAAGATAATCGTTTTTTACTTCATCTTCTATTGCGACGGGAATTATTTTTCCGGTTTCTGCCACAAATTTCCTCTTGTATCCAAATTTTTTTGATCTTCTATTATTTTATCAAAAAACGCCGGGGGAGACAACCCGGCAGGCTAGGGCGAAGGCATTTACTTTGAAAATCGGGCCGTAAAGGCCGGGCCCTTGAGCTAAACTTGTAGCGGAGGCGGGTTCTACAAGCGTTTTTTCCGGCATTTTTCCCTCTCCTGCGGGAATTACACAGAATTTTGTGGGTCAAGTTTAGGCCCTTGAGGGGGGAAGGGGTTTTTTGAGGAATTTCACCAGCCGGCGCAGTCCAGGGCAAGAGAACCGGCTATAAATACCGAGAAACCGTTATATGCACAGTAATCCAGGATCTGTTTTCGTAAATCGGCGTCCCCCTTTAGATATTCGGTGATGGAAACATCCAGACCTGCGGCCTTACAGAGGCTCAGGTAGGACTGATAGTACCTGGAAACTTCCGCGTTCTGCCTGCCAAAAACGCCGGTCCGGAGGTCGGGGAGGGTGAAAACATTTTCCTGGTTTACCCCTTTTACGGTCGTAGCCTTTAGGGCCTTCCGATCCAGGGCTTCCTTCATAAAGATGTCCCCGCCGTTGATAATCAGGGGAAGGCCGTAGTCCTTACCCAAACGCTCCAAAGTATCCAGAATACCTTCGTAAATAGCCCCCTGGGGGTAATGGTAATACACATCCGCATTGTCAATGAAAAAACCATCCACCCCCTTTTGGACAAGATCCCCGGCCAGAACCTGGACGAGGTATTGCCGCCAGGCCGGGGCGGCGATGTCGATCCACCGTTCGTTTTCCCAGCCTTCGTATACTCCCAGAGCCAGGGACTCAAAGTCGGTATAATAGGGACGGAATTCTTCAAGAGAACCAATGTTGAGATAGGTGTAGACCCGGCTCCCCCATTCATGAAGGAGAGCGATATCCGCACTGTTGTAGTATTGGGCGTCGATCACGACAATGTCATATCCCTCAAGGCGTTCCAGGTGTTCGGGATCCAGGCCGGTAAAAATGCCGAAAGGGAACGTTCCGGGCCGGGCTTCATCCGGAGTTTCGGAGGCGGGATTTCCGCCAATACAGGAAAACAAGACGGCTATAAACGAAAGGATACAAAATACTTCTCTAAAAACACCCTTGATCATAGCTGTTTAATTCCCTCCAAACAAGGATCTATATCCGCTAACGGAAAACCAAAGGTCATGTTTTTTCCTCAGGGGAAAACATCGCCGATGTTTCGGGGATCAGGTTCCCCCCCTCTACCCGGTAGATCAGGGTGTCGGGCTTCCGGTACCGCCCGTAGGGTTCTTCGGGAAGGAAGGTATAAAAGGCCTGATCATAACCGGGAAGGACTGTCAGGAGCCGCCGTCTTTTTTCGGGATCAAGTTCCAGGAGGACATCGTCCAAGAGGAGAATAGGATTTTTACCGGTGTTTTCGGAAAACCGCCGGGCCTGGGCTATTCTGAGGAGCAGGGCCAGGAGGCGGCGCTGGCCCGTAGAAGCCTTTGCGGTAAATTCGGTCTTTCCCTGGGTAAAGACATACCGGTCCCGGTGGGGGCCGGAAAGGGATACCCCCAGGGAGAGGTCTCCTTCCCGCTTCCGGTGCAGATAGGCCCCTATTTCTTCGGCCTTTTCCCCCTTCCAGGAGGGAATATACCGGACCCCCATATCCGAAATACCCGAAACTTTTTCGTAAAGGGGGGCAAAGGTCCGGGAAAACTGCCGGGCCGCTTCTTCCCGTTTTTCCATAAGGGCCAGGCCGTAGGAAACCATCTGGGGGTCCAGGGCATCCAGCATGGCAAAATCTACCGTTTCCGGCCCGGCCTTGAGGATGCTGTTCCGGGTTTTAAGAACCCTTCGGTACCGCTGCAGGTCCTCCAGATACACCGGATCGTAAAGGCTCTGACTCTGATCAAAAAACCAGCGCTGCCGATCGGGGCTTCCGGAAACAAATTCCATATCCTCATGGCAAAACACGATACAAGGCGCCACCGAAAGGAGTTCCTTCCGGTCGTCGATCTTTTTCCCGTCCAGGGAAATGGTTTTCCGGCCCTTTTCCATTTTAACCAAAACCCTTTCGTAGACCGACCCGGTTATCTTTATGGATACGGAACAATCCTTTTCTCCGGTCCGGGGCAATTCCCCGTCCCGAATCCCCCGGAAAGAAGAGGCGTAACAACAAAAATAGAGGGCTTCTAAAAAATTGGTTTTTCCCTGCCCATTTTCCCCAACCAGAAAGACATCCCTTCCCCCGGTATCAAGTTCGGTATCGGCAAGGTTACGGAACAGCACAGTCCGCAGGGAACTTATCATCATTGGAGAAGGAATAACCCCAAACCCTAATCAAGCTGCATGGGCATGATGATATGAAAAAAATCCTTCTGGGGAACCGGCATGATGGTAATGGCCCGGTTCGGTTCGGTAAAATGTATGCTGATCTCTTCATCTTCCATCACCTTAAAGGGTTCCTCAATATACCGGTAATTAAGGGCGATTGAAACTTCCTTGCCTTCATATCTGCAGGGTATTTCTTCCTTAGCGGCGCCGATATCGCTTTCTTCCGAATAAACCGCCAATATCCCGGAAGAAACGCCCAGGTATATCCGGTGGGATTTTTGTTCCACCAAGAGAGAAACCCGCCGCAACGCATCAAGCATCTCAATACGGTTCATTGAAAAAGAATAGGACTGATTTTCCGGGATAACCCGGTTATAGTTGGGAAACTGACCCTCAATTAATACCGAAGATAAATTATAGGAACCAAAGCGGATAAAAATCGATCTATCGGTAACGGATAGGGAAACCAAACCCTCATCTCCGGCCCTTTTTATGATAATATTCAGGATCTTTGGAGGAATAATAACCCCGGGAAAATCTTCTACGCCCCTTATATCTTTACTGATATAGGCAAGACGCCGGCCATCGGTACCCACCATGATGATCTTATCCCCATTTTTTTCAAAAAACACCCCATTCATAAAATACCGGGTTTCATCGTCGGAGACCGCAAAAATTGTCTGCTGAATCATCTCTTTAAAATCCTTAACCGGAATTTCAAAAAAATCCGCGCTGGGCGCCGGAAATTCGGGGAATTTATCGGAAACAATACTCTTAAGCTGGAACCGTATCTTTTTAAGGACCGGTTTAATCACGATCTTCATATCACCATCTTGTTCAAATTCCAGCTCGCCTTCGGGAATACTGTTGAGGATCCCAAGAAATTTATCCCCAAAAACCGTAGTAGCCCCCGATTCAATCACCGTTACCGGAACTTTTGTTTCAAAATTCACCTTAAGATCCGTGGCTTTTATCAAAAGAGCATCCTGATCGGTCTCTATATATATATTTGACAATATAGATATGGCATTTTTTGACGAAATAATCTCTTGGGCTATGGATATTTCCTTAAGCAGTACGCTTCGTTCGCAGGTAAATTTCATATTTTTAATCTCCTCTTCTTTATTATATTATTATATAATATTAATAGTGATAATAGGGTCTCCTAATAAGTGGAAAACCTCCTTAATTCCATTCCTGTTAATGAATTATGCTATTAACAGGAGGGGGATAAATCAAAGTTTTTATTCACATAATACACAACCGTCATATTTGTCTACCGTTTATACCCATTTATCCACCCTTTATTAAGATCTTGCGCTGTATTCTTTTATCATTCTGATGATGGTTTGTATGGTAGAATCCAGGGTAGGATCGGAACGGATCCGTTCTTCTATTTTTTGGCAGCTATGCATCACCGTCGTATGATCCCGGCCTCCGAAGGACTGTCCCAGTTCTGTGGTGGAATATTCGGTTATTTCCCGGGCAATATACATGCTCAACTGCCGGGGAAATACGATGTTTTGGGTCTTTTTTTTACCCTTAAGATCATTGGGAGAGAGGGAAAAATAGTCCGCCACTACCCGCTGGATGATCTCTATAGACATATTTGTCTGTTTTGGAGAGGCAAAAATATCCCGAAGCTGCTCTTGGGCCACTTCCACTGTAATAGGCTTTTTTATCAGTTCCGCATAGGCGATAAGTTTGGTAAGGGCCGATTCCAGATCCCGGATATTGGTGGAGATGTTTTTACTTACCAGGGCAATTACCTCATCAGGGATTTGGATACCCTTGGATTCGATCTTCATTTTAAGGATGGCGCAACGGGTTTCGTATTTAGGGGGTTGAAGGTCCACGTTGAGCCCCCGTTCAAACCGGGACCGGAGGCGTTCGGTGATCTTTTTTAGTTCCGAAACCGGACGGTCGCAGGTAAAAACGATCTGTTTATTGGCGTCGTAGAGGGCATTAAAGGTATGGAACAGTTCTTCCTGGGTCTCCCATTTATTCTCTAAAAAATGGATATCGTCAATCAAAAGAACATCCGCAAAACGGTATTTATTTTTAAAGGCGGCGGTTTTTTTTTCGTTAATTCCCTGGATAAATTCGTTGGTAAAGGATTCGGCGGTGATATAGATAACCTTGTTGCCGGAGTTATCATAGACGTAGTTTCCTATGGCTTGCATCAGGTGGGTTTTTCCCAGGCCTACTCCGCCGTATATGAGCAGGGGATTGTAGGCGATCCCCGGATTCCGGGCTATCGCCAGGGCCGCATTGGAGGCGAAACTGTTGTTATCCCCAATTATATACTTATCAAAGGTATAGTCCTTATTAAGCTGATAATGCCGTTCTTTTTTCTTTTCCGCCTTTTTCGGCCCCTCGGACAAGTTGGGCCGGGGGGTCTTTTCCCGGTTATCGCTTATCCCAAAGGTCTCCTCCGCCTTTTCCCGGGGTTTTATCTCAAAAACAAGGGCAATATTCTTGCCGGTAAGGTTTCTGAGTTTGGTTTCCAATAGTTGCTGATACCGCCGTTCAATTAACTGATCCCGGTAAAAAGATGAAGGCACGGCCACAAAAATTTCCTTTTCCGTTGCCCGGATATATTCCACATTGAACCACATGGCGAATTCCTGCTCGTCCTTTTCACTCCGGATTTGGTTCATTGTTTCCTTCCAGAATACTTCATAATCCCATTGAACCATAACTGAACCCTTAAAAACAATTTATCAACA
>JAITRD010000191.1 GCA_031288575.1 Treponema sp.
CGACCCGCAATCCGCGGCATCCGTCCCCGCCGCTTTTGCAATGGCCTCCGCAAGCTTTTTTGTGTTCCCCGAACGGGAATGATACCGTACCGCAATTTGCATATTAATCTCCCCTTAATTCCCGCCAATAGGCCAAGGAGCATTATACCACGAACAAAAGAGAAATAGCAAAGCCCTTTTTTCCAGGGCTCCTGCATTTACTTTTAATTTAAGCCACAAAAGAAAAACCCTATGGCAGCGGAGCATTAAACCGCTCACTACCCTTCCTTGCGGCAGATAGCCCGTTTCCCCCCTCAAAGGGCCTTGCCTTTACCGCCTAAACCGTCCCCGAACGGCACAATGAGCCTCCGCAGGGCAAGCGCGAACCAAAGGTTCGGCGCGGTATCTTTAGCGTTACCGTTGTTTGAACGGAGGCTCGTTCGATAGGAAGTATTATACCATCTGGTTTAATACCAAATTTTGTAAGCGTTGCGTTACTTGAGCCGAGGCAAGCCTCGGGGTATTAAACCAGACTCTCGAATAAATCTACCGCTTGAATTGTGGGTCAACTTTAGGGATAGCGGCGGAAGCCCAATCATAAAGGAGCTTTTTTAGGCCCTCGTCAATAAGTTTAAGGGATTTTCCGCATTGGGGGCAAATAAAGCGGCCTTCCGGGTCCAGGTGTTCCTTGGCGCAGCCGATGCAGTAGGTTTTGCCGCAGCTTACGCAGGTGCCGCCGGGAAGATGATCCGGCGGCATGGCGAAAAGCCGGATCGGCGGCGCCGGGGGGATATCCCGGGGTACCTTCCAACTCCGTTCGCAGGAAGCGCAGGCTATATGCCGGGTAAGGGCTTCCTCAAGCCGCCGCCGCAGCTCCTCCCGGCGGGGAAGGAGACCGGGGGACAATTCCAGGGTGTCCAGTCGGGCCATCACCCCCTTGAGTTCCTCCCACCGGCCCTGGGCATTATAGATCCAGCCGAGGGATAAAAGGGAAGGCGCATGGCGGCTGTCTGTTTCCAGGGCGGCCCGGCAGGCGGATTCTGCCCGGGCGTATTCTCCCTTTTTGGAAGCCACGTAACTAATCAGTTCCAAAATCGCCGGGCTGGGGTCCAAACTGTGGGCCCGGGCCAAAATGGTATCCGCCTCCCCGTAACGGCCTAACTCAATCAGGCAGGACGCCCGGTTATAGAGATATTCGGCGTTATCCGGGGCAATTGCCAGGGCTTTTTGATACCCCTCGTCCGCTTCTTCATAGCGGCCCCCGCGGACCAGCAAATTCGCGGCACAGTTCGCCAGGATCCCCCCGGGGTCCTCCTCCTTAGGCGCGGCCAGGAGTTCCAAGGCCTGGTCCGGAAAGCCTTGCAGATAGGCGAGGACCCCCCGGTTGACCCGGATGGCCGGTACGTCCCCCAGGACAGAAAGGGCCTTTTCCAAATGCCCCGCGGCCTCGTCAAGATTTCCCTGTTCCAGGGCTATCTGGGCGGCAAAATTCCGGACCCAGCCGTCTTCCGGGGAGAGGTCCAGGGCGGCCCCAAGGTCCCGGGCAAGCCGGGGATCATGGGGGTTGTTTTCCAGGAGGAAACGGTTTTCCGCGGCCTTAAACCGGAAAAGGGCATAATCCGGCGCCAGGAGGGCGGCCCGGTCCAGCAGTTTTTGGGCTTCCCGGCGTTTGCCCTCCCGCAGAAGCAGGAGCCCCCTGAGAAAAACCAGGGCCGGGTCCGGGGGGGGCCGGGGATGGAGCTTTTTCCGCTGCCTTTCCGCCAGGGCGAATTCCTCCGCCGCCATGGCCCAGTTTTCAATCCCGAAGGCCCATTTCCCCGCGAGGCCCCGGGCTTCCCAATGGGCGGCCCCCAGGGAAAGCAGCTTGGGCATCAGGCCCCCAAGATCTTCGTAGTTATCGTCCCGCAAAAAAGCCCGCCCTCCCCGGAGGTACCGTTCCAGGGCTTCCTCCTTCCGGCCCAGGACTTCGTATACATTGGCGGCGTTTTTCGCGAGGAGCCCGTTCTCCCCGTCCAGCTCAAAGGCCCGGTCATAGGCGGCGGCGGCTTTTTCATAGTCCTTGAGGTTCCAGTAAGCGTGGCCCAGGAAGGCGGCCAAAACCGCGTCCTGGGGCCGCGGGGTTGCCGCGGCCTCTCCGTAATTTTTCAGCTCCTCAAAACGTCCGGCGGCATAGAGGATCTTCGCCTTCTCGACCGCCGCCTCCCGGGCTTCGGGGCTCTCCGGAGCCTCCAAAAGACAGGCGTTGATATACGCCTCCGCCTCGCCGGGGCGCTCAAGGGCCAGGGCCAGCCTCCCCGCCAGCAGCAGCTCCCTGGAACTTCTCCGGTAATCCGGGTGTTCCTCCTCCCAGGCCTTGTTAAGCTGCACCAGGGCCGGCACGGGCTGCCCCATGGCGGCAAAGGTTTCCGCCAGGCGGAAACGGCTTTGGGGGGCAATACCGGGGCCTTCGTGCCATTTCTCGTAACAGGCGGCGACTTCGGCAATCCGGGATTCTACCGACAGGGCGTCGAGAAAAGCCACCGCCCGGTAGGGGTCCTTTTCCCCGGCCGTCCCCGGCGGTTCCGGGGTTTTTGCCTCGTAAGAGGCCAGGGCAAAGCAGAGTTCCCCCGAGGCAATGCTCGGATCATGTAACTCCGCCGCCCAACTGCCGTTAATGGCCAGGAGGATATGGCTGCCGTAGGCAATGATTTTGAGCCTCGTCCCCCCTTCCGCCGGATCCGGGCATGGGGGCTCCTGGGCGGCCCTTCTCCGCCAGGCCCCGGCGGCCCGGTTATGGGCAGCCGGAGATTCGGGAGGAGTCGCCTCGGGCAGCTCTGTCCAGCCGATAAGGGGGAAGGGCATCCCGTTCCGCAGTACCTCAAGGCGGAAGTATCCCCTGCTGGAAACCAGGACGGTATAGTAGGTTCCCTCATCGGCCATGCGGAATAAAAAGCCCGCCGCCGCGTATCCGCCCCGGGGGTCCAGCCGGAACCGGGCGTCTATTACCTGATCCAGATAAGGGTAGCCGGGGGCCTCCGCCCAGGCGATGGCGTTGGTTTTTTTTAATCCCAGTACCAGGGCGTTATCCTGGAGATTGGCATCGTAGGAAGTTTCTGATTTAATATCAAACCGGATGCGGTTTGGTTTTGAAAAATCGGCCTCCCATTTTTCCGCAAAAATTTTTTCCGGGCCGGGCGGTTCCTGGCCGGGCTTCAATTTTCGGAAGGGGGACAATTTTTTTAAAAACCCGGCCTTTAAAAAACCAAACATAGTTAATTATGTAATCCAAAATTGATGAAAAGTCGAGGCAACAGGTGCGGCAGGGCTTCGGCATTTACTTTTATAACCATCTGTTGGATTATAACAAAAATGACCGGCTGAGCGGGAAAAATCCCCATGGGGGGCACGCTTGCTTTGCACAAGAAGGCTTTGTCTTTGCTCCCGAGAGAGACAGATGGTGCAAAGCTTCGGTCATAGGACCCATAGGGTCCTATGACCCCCTGGGGAATTTTGCCCGCCCGCCCGGCCTTATTGTTCCGTTCGGGGGAGGTTTAGGCGGTAAAGGCGGGGCCTTTGGAGGGAAGAGATTTCCGGATGAGAGGGAGATGCCGGGTTATCTGCCGCAAGGGGGAGTGAACGGCTTAATGCTCCGTTGTCATAGGGTTTTTCTTTTGCGGCTTAAGTTAAAAGTAGGGAACCGGGAATTTCGGGCCTTCACTATCAGGGGGTTTTTGGTACAAAATAGGTCATGGACAAACTCTCCCTCGTTAATCCCTTTGGCGCGCCGGTTTATTACCAACAGACCCTGTCCAGTACCATGGATGTTTCCCGGGAACTGGACAGGGCAGGGGAAGGCCACGGCACGGTTATTACCGCCGATTTTCAGGAGGCAGGCCGGGGCAGCCGGGGCCGGCCCTGGCAGGCCGACCGGGGGTGCAACCTCGTTTTTACCATCCTTTTGCGTTATCCCGGATTTCCCGCCATCCCCCGGGGGATAACCCTCCGTGCCGGCCTGGCCCTTTCCCTGGCCATTGAGGACTTTGTCCCGGCCCTTGCGGGTTCGGTGTGGGTAAAGTGGCCCAATGACGTGATGATCCTTTCCCCGGCCGCCGGCATTCCCGGGGAGGCGGAAGCGGAACCTCAGGAGCGGGCCGCCAAAAAGGCCGCCGGCATCCTCGCCGAGGGGGACGGGAAGACGGTCTTTATCGGCATCGGGGTGAATCTGACCCAAACCGAATTCCCCGCGGAGTTCCGTTCCAAGGCGACCAGCATCGCCCTGGCCCTCGCCGGCCGGGAGGCGGACCCTCAGAGCCGCCCCGGGGGGGAGGATTTTTTTGCGGCCCGGTTCCGCCTGCTTGAGGGTATCCTGGCCCGGCTTTTTGAGGAATTTTCCCTTTCGGAGGATCCCCGAAGGGCCGGTTCCTGGCGGGAACGCCTGGAAGAACGGCTCTACCTGAGGGGCTGTCCGGTCCGGTTTTTCCCCGCTTCCGGCCCCGCCGGCCCTTCCGCCGGGGCCGCCTCCGCCGGTGAAGCGGTAGAGGGCCGCCTGGCGGGGATCGGCCCCGAGGGGGAAATCCTCATCCTCCCCAAAGGGCTTCCGGAACCCCTTGCCTTTGTTTCTGGGGAACTTAATGTTTATGCCTGACCTCTTGTCCATAAGAGTCCCGGGGGGTACACTAACCTATCATGTTAGATTATCGTTTTATTGTAGATAACCTTCCGGCGGTACAGAAAAACATCGCCGACCGGTATATGAAGGCGGATGCCGAAAAGGTGGTCCGGCTTTTTAACCGCAGGACCGAACTGGCCACCGCCCTCCAGTCCCTTCAGCAGAAACGGAACGCCAACGCGGCGGCCATGAAGGGCAAATTGGAGGCCCCCGCCCGGACAGCCCTCATCGAGGAGGGGAAAAAGCTCAAGGAGGATATCGGCGCCGCCGAGACCGAGCTTGCCGGGGTGGAAGCGGAGCTGGAGACCGAGGGGCGGCGGATCCCTAACATGGCCCACCCGGAGGCGCCGGTGGGGAAGGAAGACAAGGACAACCTGGAGGTCAAGCGGGTAGGGGAGCCCACCCGGTTTGATTTTGAACCCCTTGACCATGTCAAGCTGGGCCAGAACCTGGATATTATAGATTTTGATAACGCCACCAAGGTTTCGGGGACTAAATTTTATTACCTCAAAAACGAGGGGGTTTTCCTGGAACTGGGGCTGGTCCGTTATGCCCTGGATATTTTGCAGAAACGGGGCTTTACCCCCTTTATCACCCC
>JAITRD010000224.1 GCA_031288575.1 Treponema sp.
CAGGATGCGGCGGCGGCCTGGAAAACCCTCCGAAAGGGGGGATTGGTTGTACTGGAAGGCGCCGGCCCCGCGGATCATTTGACCGAACGGTAGATCGCCAGGATGTCCTGCCAGCCCAGCTTTTTTAAGCCCCCGATGGGGTGTTCCGGGCCGTCGGCGGCGCCGGAACATTTTTTTGCCATCAGTTCCAGCTTCTCTTCCCCAATGCCGAGTTCCGAAAGCCTTGCGGGGAGGCCCATTTTTTTGAAAAAATCGCCGAGCCGGGCGATTCCTTCCCGGATGATCTCCTCCGGTTCCCGAAAACTTTTCTCCACCCCCATGACCTTTACCGCAAACTGGAGGAACATATTCGGGTTGTCCTTATACACATAAGCCATCCAGCCCGGGGTAAGTACCGCCAGACCGGCGCCGTGGGCTACATCATAGTAGGCGGAAAGCTCATGCTCCATGCCGTGACAGGCCCAGTCCTGGGCCCGGCCCATACCCAATAGGCCGTTATGGGCTACGGTGCCGCCGAAACCTACCTCGGCCCAGGCGTCATAATCCCGGGGGTCCTTAATCACCTTGAGGGCGTTCCCCATGATGGTTTTCAGGGCGCTTTCGCAGAGCCCGTCGGTCAGATCCGTATGGAGGGTATTGGTAAAATAACGTTCAAAGATATGGCTCATCATATCCGCCACGCCGTTGGCGATCTGGTTTTTGGGCAGGGTAAAAAAGAGTTCCGGGTTCATGATGCTGAAAAGGGGCCGCAGCTTGGGGCTGCCGTAGCCGTATTTCCGCTGGGTCCCCTCATTGGTGATCACCGTGTCCCCGGAGGATTCGCTCCCCGCGGCGGGGATGGTGAGGACGGTTGCCACCGGCAGGGCCTTTTTTATGGGCTTATGCTGATCGTAAACCTCCCAGACATCGCCGTCATAATAGACCCCCATGGCGATGGCCTTGGCGGAATCAATGGCGCTGCCTCCCCCGACGGCCAGGATAAGTTCTACCCCTTCCTTTTTGCAGAGGGCGATTCCTTCGTGAACCAGGGAAAGCCGGGGATTGGGTTTTACTCCCCCCAGTTCGACAAAATTTATCCCCGCCGCCTTGAGGCTTGCCGTTACTTCATCGTAAAGCCCGCTTTTTTTAATGCTGCCCCCGCCGTAGTGGAGCAGGATCTTTTTAAAACCATATTCCCTAACGAGGGGTCCGGCCTGTTTCTGGGTTCCCCGGCCGAATACAATACGGGCAGGCGCATAAAAGTCAAAATTCAGCATCTTTTCCCTCCATAAATATAAAATAATAATGCCCTATTTTATCCCCCCCTTCCCCGCGAAGCAAGACTATGGGGGATAATACCTGCCGGCGGCCCCGGTATTATCCGCGGATACTGCTTAATGGGGCATAAAATAACTGGATTAGAAAAATCTAATATGATAAGATAACTTAATTTTACGAAAGAATGGGGGTATATATGCAATACGTTGATTTTGGAAAAACAGGAGCAAAGGTTTCCCGTCTCGGGCTTGGCTGTATGCGGCTGCCGAGTTATGAGGAGAACGGCAAAACCCTGTATGATGAAGAAAAATCCATTGCCCTTATCAAGCGGGCCTATGAACTGGGGATCAATTATTTTGATACGGCCCCCGGTTACTGCGATACCTTAAGTGAAATTATTCTCGGCAAGGCGCTCAAGGGATTCCGGGAAAAGATATACCTTTCAACGAAAAACCCAATAGAAAACGCTTCCGGGGATGATTACGATAAGCGCTTAGAAACTTCCCTTAAAAAACTGGATACCGGGTATATTGATTTTTATCATTTTTGGGGCATTACCTTGGATACCTTTATCAATAAAATATCTGTCCCCGACGGCCCCCTGGATCGGGTAAAGAAGTGGAAGGAACAGGGGGTGGTCCGGCATATTTCTTTTTCTTTTCACGATAAACCGGGTAACCTGGCGGAAATAATCCGCCGGGGAGAGGGGGTCCTGGAGTCCCTGTTGTGCCAGTATAACCTGCTGGACCGTTCTAACGAAGAGGATATGGCCTTTGCCTATGACCAGGGTCTGGGAATTGTAGTGATGGGCCCTGTAGGGGGCGGCCGTCTGGGAGCCCCCTCCCAGGTTATTCAGAATTTGCTCCCCGGCAAGGTGCAAAGTTCCGCCGAGGTAGCCCTGCGTTTTGTCTTTACCAACCCGCATATTCATATTGCCCTTTCGGGCATGGGCTCCATAGCTATGCTGGAGGAAAACGCCGCCCTGGCGGACAATACCGCTCCCTTAAGCGAGGAGGAAAAGGCCCGTCTTGACGCGACGATGAAGGAAAATGAACGCCTTGCGGGACTCTACTGTACGGGGTGCAAATACTGTATGCCCTGTCCCCAGGGAATCAATATTCCGGAGGTGTTTACCCTTATGAACTACCACCGGGTCTACAAAATCACCGGATTTGCCAGGGAGAACTATGCCCAAATCGGCAAAACGCCCTGGCGGAAATATGAAAATGCCGCCGCCTGTGTCGAATGCGGACTCTGCGAGGAAAAGTGTCCCCAGAAGCTGCCCATCCGAACCCAGTTGAAAGAAACCCATAAAGCCCTGGCGGGTTAATGAATAACCCCCTCGTTAAAACCTTTTTCGGCCTGCGGGGAAATCCCCGGGTTTGTGTTTATACTGAGCCCCTTTGGGGGCTCAGTATCAATCTCTGCCTGCCCTATGCCTCGGTATATATGCTTGCCGTCGGGCTGCGGGATACCGAAATCGGCCTTATTGCGACGGTGTATATGCTGTCCCAGGTGGTATTTGCCTTTTTAAGCGGCGCTATTACCGATAAACTGGGCCGCCGGAAAACCACGGCAATCTTTGATTTTCTAGGCTGGAGTATTCCCTGCCTGATCTGGATGCGGGCGGAAAATTTTTGGTTTTTCCTTGTGGCGGCTCTTTTTAACGGCGCCATGAAGGTGCCGACCAACTCCTGGGACTGCCTCCTGGTGGAAGACGCTGAAAAGAGCCAAATCACCCGAATTTATTCCCTGGTTATTGTGTGCGGACAGCTTTCCGCCCTTTTTGCGCCTATCTCTTCTATTTTAGTATCCCGTTTAACCCTGGTACCCGCCATCAGGGTCCTCTATATTAACGCCTTTATCGTGATGACCAGCAAAATAATTGTCCTTTTTATCTTTTCCCGGGAAACCCGGACCGGCATGGTCCGGATTCAGGAAACCCGGGGCAAAAGCCTTTTCTCCCTCCTGGGGGGATACGGGAAGGTACTGCGGATTATCGGCCATTCCCGGGGGACCATTTTTTCCCTCATCGTTACCGCCCTGGTAAGCGCGGTGGGAATGATCAATATCACCTTTTGGCAGGTTATCGCCAGTAAACGCCTTGAAGTTCCCGATTCCCTTCTGCCCTTTTTCCCCATGTTCCGTTCTATTATCGCCCTGGTTTTTTTCTTTTTGGTCATCCCCCATATTACCCGGACTGCCCTCAAATTCCCTTTGCTTCTGGGTTTTGCCAGCTATATGGTAGGCCAGACCCTCCTTATTTCCACTCCCTCCGGGGGCGCTTTTAAATATGTCTTTCTCTGCGTTTCCCTCTGTTTTGACGGTTTCGGCTCCGGCATATTAGCCATGCTCGCCGAATCACTGGTCGCCCTCCATGTGAATGTCGCCGAACGTGCCCGGGTAATGGCGATCCAGCACATGATCATCATGTTCGCCACTTCCCCCTTTGGCTGGATCGGCGGCTTCCTTTCCGATATATCCCGCCTTCTCCCCTTTATCCTGAGCATCTGCCTTTTGGGAACAGGCATTATTGCTACCGGCTTTTATTACCGGAAGAATCCGGATTTCCAGGGGGAAGGTTAAAACCCTATTCCTCCAAACCGTTGGGGTAAAAAACCGCTTTTTTCCCCCGGTTTCCCTTGAGCAGTTCTTGAAAAAACGCCGGGGCTTCCGTCAGGGGAAGCCGGGAATCTGCCAGGGGGAGCAGGGCCACCCGCTT
>JAITRD010000250.1 GCA_031288575.1 Treponema sp.
CCCAAATATTATCTATTTCATCTGTTAGTTCTTGCATTTGTTCCCAATTAAGTCTGAACCCATACGTATGCCTTATAAAATGTCTCATGCTCATATAGTCATTTAAAATTATCCTTATCTCGTTTCGAAATATTTGCCCTTGTCCTTTTGATTCCTCAAATGCCTTTTCCAATAATTCTTTATGCCATTTACTGCCATTTGGTAATTTTGCATCGAAATATTTTATAATTATCATAAGAATATTTTCTATACCGTTATAAAATGATTGCAACAATAAGGCTACTGCCGATATTTCAATTATATCTGGCTCTTTATTTTTACACAGATCACGAAGCGGTTTAGTACTATTTATTACTTCGTCAATTTGAGATATTTCAAATAATATTTTCTGTTTTATATTTTTATCCAATTTTTCTTACTTCTCCCAATGAATTCAAAAGTTCAAAAAATGAATTATTTATATCAAAATCAACAAGATCAATTCTATTTAGCAACTTGTCATTTAGTATTGAATATGTTCTGATAAATTTCTTTGGCGGTAGCCCCTTTACACCAATGTCTATATCTGAATCATCATGTGTCTTTCCTGTAACTATTGAACCAAATAAATAAATAGCCGAACAACCTTCACTTTTGAGATAATTTACAGCCAGTTCAACATCATTTTGATACTTCTGAGGTATAATTATTACTTCCATGGATACTATTTTATATGATTTTCTCAAATATTTCAAGTGGTTTTTTAAATTTTTGAAAAATTTGCCCAATTGCACATAACTACCTGATAGATAAAACAAGCCAGGGAAAATACAATCAGGGGGACAGGTTAGTAATGAGCCTCCGCGTGGTATCTTTAGCTTCACCTTTGTTTGAACGGAGGCTCGTTCGATAGGAAATTTATTATACCCTCCCCCGCGAACCGGCGAGCGGGTTCTTTGGTTTAATACCAAATTTTGTAAACGTTACATTACTTGAGCCGAGGCAAGCCTCGGGGTATTAAACCAGACTCTCGAATAAAAAAGATAATTTATCAAAAGTCGGTTTCAAAACTCCGGCAATTCCAAATTCAGCGCCCAGGGTTTTGCCGGCTAAGGCAAGGCGGTAACGGCTTGGCCTTTGAGGGGAAATAAAGAGCGGCAAAAACAGCCTTTTTAACGACGTTAAAAGATCCGTTTTTGCCGCTCCGGAGGAGGAAAAATCGCGTCTGGGAAAACGCTTAATACTTATTATTAATATAAGTATACTAGGATAATAATAGCCTTCAAAAAAAATGTCAAGAAAAAAACGAATTTTTTAAAAAATTTTTCTAATCTCCGGGGCAATGCCGGAAGCGGGCCGGGAGGCCTCCCCCTTTTTAATTTGTTGACCGCGGAGGGTCTCCCGCCGGCTGAAATGAGAAAAACTATGGGGTAACGCGCGGCCTTTCAATTAAGGATGAATATAATTAGAATAACTACGGGGTCTTTCCGATGAAAAGCTTTCCTTATAATTAAGATAATAAGGAGCCTCCTCGCCGGCGGGATAAAATCACAACAAAGGAATTCGTGATGAAGATAGGGAGTATGCCGGCTTTCGGCGGAGTTGTTTTTTTATGCCTGGGAATCTTCTTCTCCTGCAATGCCGAATCCCCAGCAGGGGCGGACAAGGAGGGCCAGGATCGGAGCCGGGATTTTGTCCGGCAGGTATCCTTTAGCGATTCCCCGTCGGATTTCACGGAAGTCGCCTCCGCTTCCGCCGCGGAGGAGGCCTTTGCCCTGGATTACCGGCCCCAAAAGCCCGAACCTGAAAGTCCCGCGGAGACCCTAAGCGCCGCCCTTCTCGGGGGAAGCGCGGGAACCGGGGGAGGGGAGGGGCCCCGGATCATCCCGGGGCTGCGGAGCTTGGAGGATTATGCAACCCGGTATTTTGATCCCCGCAAGGAGGCGGAACGGATCCGGGCCATCAGGGACGCCCAGGCCCTTGCCTTGGCGGCTCCGGAGGCCCCCGGTGGCGGGGCGGAAGAAGCCCTGACGGTGGTGGATTGGGGCCCCCGGGGCCTTTATTCCGCCGCGATCCGGCGGCCTTCCATTTTTGTGGTTTTTTCCCAGCCCATGGTGCCCTTGGCAAGCCTGGGGCAGCCCGGCGCCGAATCCCCTGTCGTAAGCATCACCCCCGCCTTAAAAGGGTCCTTTCGCTGGTACGGGACGAGTTTTTTAAGTTTCGAGGCCGATGAACCCTGCCAAAGCCAGCGGATCTATACCATCGCCGTGGATCCCGCCGCGACCTCAATTTACGGGCGGCGGATCAGCGGGGAAACCCGGTTCAGCTTTGAAACCGAAACCCTGACCTTTAAAAGCCTTTTGCCCGGGGAGGAGTTTAAAAAACGCACCCGCCGGTATTTTTCCAACAACGCGGTCCCCCCGGAGGCGGCCCGGCAGATCACCCTCGTCTTTAATTACCCCGTCCGGCTTGAGGATCTCGCCCCCTTTTTGGAAATAGCTACCCGCGCCGGGGGGAATAAGCGGTTTACCCTCACCCAGACTGCCCCGGATACCCTCCTGGCGGATCTTTGGGACCCGGTGGAATTTGATACCGAAGTCCGGGTAACCCTCAAAGCGGGGGCAAAATCCGGGGCGGCCGGGGATCCTGAGGGGACCGCCCTGGGGACCCGGGCCGGCCAGGTAAAAACCTTCCGCACCCCCGGCTCCTTCCAGGTGGATGAGCTGAGGCGGCTCCTCTCCTACGGAAAATACCGCAACCTGGCGGAACTCAGGTTTTCCCAGGCTTTAAACGAGGCAAGCATCCCGGGGAATATCCGCACCGATCCTCCCATGGAGCTGACGGCGGACAATATTGAAATCGCCGGCCCCGCGGTGCGGATCTATAACCTCCCCGTTACCTACGGCGACACCTTTACCGTTTTCGCGGATACCGGCATCGAGGACATTTACGGCAGAAAACTCGCTTCCCCCTATAGCGGCGTCGTCAAGGTTCCGCCCCCGCCTCCGCCCCAGGGGCAGGCGAGTTTTTTAAATTACAACAAAAGCCATGACATGCTTGAGGCCCAATTCGGCCCCCGGTATCTCTTCGAGTATAAAAACATTGCCCCCAATTCCTGGTACGAGGTGGGGGCCCTAAACAACCCCTACGGCCGGGAAATCGCGGCTCCCCGGATAAACCTGTCCCCGGGGGAGGCCAACGCCCGGTATTTTGAGGAAATCGACCTGAGCCCCTTTTTGAACTCCCTGGGGAAGGGGTTTATCTCCTTCAGGGCCCACATGGAACTCCTGTCGGGCCGGAAGATCAAGGGAACGGAAAACGATGAAATAGACACCCTGGATCGGAATTTCAGCCTCCAGGTGACGGATCTGGGCCTGTCGGTGCGCTACGGTTTTAATAAAACCGTGGTCCTGGTAACCAGCCTGAGCACGGGGAAGCCCCTTGAGGGAGCGACGGTCAGGCTCCTTGCCCCCCAAATGCTGGAGGATCTGAGCCCGGCGGATATCTCGCGGGCGGAATATTTTGGGGAAGGGCGGACCGATAAAAACGGCCTGACGGTTATTCCCGCCGGGGCCGGGGTTTTGCGGGAAAACACCCGGGGTTCCTCCCGGTATTATTCCTACGCCCCTCCCTATGTTTTCGCGGAAAAAGACGGGGACCGGGCGGTATTCCAGCCCTCCTCCCATAACGCCTGGGCCCAGGGCATCGCGACCGCCCTTCCCCAGCGGGCGGAGGAAGCCGCCGTTACGACCTTTATGTTCTCCGACCGGGGGCTTTATAAACCCGGGGAGACCCTTACCTTCCGGGGGGTGGACCGGACCCTGGTGCTGGGGATGTATGCGATCTATGCCGGGCCCTATACGGTTGTCCTGGAGGAGGACCGCCATGAGGGGAAGAAGCTCCTGGAAATAACCGGAACCGCCAGTGAATCCGGGGGTTTTTACGGCTCCCTTACCGTGCCGGAGGACGCGGTTCCCGGCTCCTACCGGCTGACCTACCGCCGGGAAGGCCGGGAAAGGGTCTCCGCCAACATTCCCGTTACGGTGGCCTTTTTTGAACGGCTGAAATTCCAGGCTTCCCTGAACTTCCCGGCCCGGACCCTGGTTTCCGGGGATGACATCAACGCGGCCCTCCGGGCCAGTTACCTTTCCGGGGGCAGCCTTGCGGGGAGCGCCTATGAAAGCTCCTGGTACCGGGAGCTTACCTGGTTTAGGCCTCAGGGCGCGGATACCAGGGCCTTTACCTTCGGCCCCCGGAACGTCTACGACGCCAAACGGCATATTTCTTCCGCCGAGGGGATGCTCAGCACCGACGGGGCCGCCTCCCTCTCCCAAAAAACCGGGGACGATCCGGTAGCGGGGGCCCCCTACCGCTATTCGGCGGAAGCCCGGGTTACCGATATCAGCAACCAGATGATCGCCGCCTCGGCGTCGGTAACGGTGCATCCGGGCCTTTTTTATATCGGCCTGGCCCCCGGGGGCCGCCGGGGTTTTGCCCGCCTGGGGGAGGAGCTTTCCTTCGATTATATTACCGTGGACCCCGAAGGTTCCCGGCTTGCCGGTACCGCTCCCTTCCTCTCCGGCGGCGCCGGGGAGGGAAGCCTCAAGGCGGAACTTATCCGGGAGGAGTGGAGGCGGGTCCAGCAGCAGGGGGTGGGGGGCTATATTTATGATGAGTACCTCCGGGAACCGGTTACCGACATGACCCGGCACATCCCCCTTAACCTGGAGGGTCAACTGAAGGTAAAACCCTCCCAGGCGGGATTTTATATCCTGCGCCTTTCCTCCGCGGACCGGGAGGGCAGGCGGGTTATTACCGAATATAGTTTTTATGTAACCGGAGGCCGGGGGGGCTATTGGAACATGAACAGCCCCGGGGAACTCCGGCTGACCCCGGATCAGGATAGCTATAACCCCGGGGATACCGCCCAAATCCTGCTCCAAAGCGCCCTTCCCGCGGGCTGGTACCTTATCACGGTGGAACGGGAGGGGATCTTTACCGAGGAGGCCCGGTATTTTGAGGAATCGGTATCGGTTTTTGAAGTCCCCGTCGCCCGGAATTACGTGCCGGTGGTGTATGTGTCCATCAGTTCCTATTCGGTCCGCTCCGGCCCCCCGAATCATGACTACGGCAGCCCCGATCTGGATAAACCCAAGGGCTATTTTGGGGTAACCAAACTCCTGGTGAACCCCCGGGTCCGGGCTTTTTCGGTAAAGGCGGAGAGCGATAAAAAAACCTACCGCCCCGGCGAGGAGGTTACCATGACCCTCACCGCGGAACAGGGCGGAAAACCCCTGGCCAACGCGGAACTGACCCTTATGGCGGTGGACCGGGGAGTGCTGGATCTTATCGGCTACCATGTGCCCGATCCCATCGGGCATTTTTACCAGGAATCCCTCTTTCCCCTTTCGGTGCGGGGGGGCGATTCCCGGGCCTGGCTTATGGATCCCGTAACCTACAATGTCAAAAACCTTGCCGGCGGGGACGGCGAGGGGGAGAGCAAGCTGGAGGATCGGAAGGATTTTAACCCCACCGCGGTTTTTGAGCCCATGCTGGTAACGGACCGGAACGGCCAGGTACGGTGTACCTTCAAGCTCCCCGATTCCCTGACTACCTACCGGGTAACCGTTTTCGGGGTCCGGGGGGATCTTTTTTCCCTTAAAGAAACGGAGATCGCCGCCCAGAACCGGATCAACGTCCGGGAAGTCCTGCCCCGGCGGCTGCGGGAGCGGGATACCGCGGAGGCGGGGCTGCTTATCACCAACCTTGACTCGGCCTCCCATAAAATTACCGTATCCCTCGGCATCGGGGAGATCCCGCAGGAACAAAACAATCCCCCGGGGAGGATCAAAAAGGCCGGGGCGGCCCTAGTGGACGGCCCCGCCCGGCATAGCCTGACGGTTCGGGGCGGGGAAAACGCGGTGGTTTATTTTGACGTAGCCGCGGTACGGGAAGGTTCGGTGAGCCTCGAATTTACCATAACTTCGGATGTCCTCAAGGAAAGGCTGATTCAGGAGCTTGTCATTGAAAAGCCCTATGTTAAAGAGACGGTTACGGTCATGGGAATCATTCCCCAGGACAGCGATTCTGCCCTGGAGGAACTGGTGATCCCCTCCTTCGCGGATAACGGGGCGGGTTCCGTCACGGTAAGCCTGGACGCCACCCGGCTGGGCCTGCTGGAGGCGGCGGTGGACTACCTTTTCCGTTATCCCTACGGGTGCCTGGAACAGCAGAGCGCCGCGGTGATGCCCCTGGCGGTCTTTGGGGAATACCTGGAGGTGTTTGGCCTCAAGGGGGAGGTTTCGGATCCCCGGGCCGTGGTAGCCGGTAAGCTTAAGGACTGGGCCCGGCTCCAGCGGCCCGGCGGGGGCTTCTCCTATTGGCCCGAGGGTCAAAACGCGGATTTTTATGTGAGCCTGCGGATCGGCCATATCTGCGCCATAGCCCAGGCCAAGGGGATTCCCCTTCCGGATTCCTTCGACATTGCTAAACTCTGCGACTACCTTAACGGGGAGTACCAGAAATTGCAGGCCCGGCAGGAAAGCGGTCAGGGGTATTTCTTCCGGTCCTATTTGCAGTCCTATATGCTCTATGTCTTCTCCCTTTTGAACCGGCCCGTGGACGCTTCCCGGCTTGGGGAGATCCTGGACCGGAGGGACGCGGACCCCGCGGTCCTGGCCTTTGCGGGGATGAGCTACCGGAATATCGGCCGTTCCCGGGAAGCGGCGGCAACGGCGGAACGGCTCCGGAACCTCCTGCGGCCTACCGCCCGGGGGGCGGATCTTACGGATCCCGCGGAGAAGTCCCCCTACGCCTATTACGGCGGCCCGGCGGAACAGTTAGCCCTGACCCTGGAATTTTTTGCCGCCCAGTTTCCCGGGGACCCCATTAATAGCCGGCTCCTCTTTTCCCTCCTGGAAAAAAAGCGGGCCGGAGGGTTTTGGAACAATACGGCGGTAACCGTCCGGGTGCTTTCGGCGGTGGACGCCTTTATCCGTTCGGAAAACCTGGCCTCCCTGGACCTGAACGCCTCGGTCTCCCTGGCGGGGCAGGAGCTTTTACGGGGGGCCTTCCAGGGGCTTGGCGCCAGGCCCCTGAGTCGGGGGATGGATTTTACCGGGGAACCCCTGGCGGGCCTTTCCCGGGACGCCCCCCTTCCCCTGGGGATTTCCCGGCAGGGCACGGGGAGCCTCGCCTATACCGCCTCCCTCACCTATGCCATCCCCCCGGAACTGCAATCCTTCCGGGATGAAGGGCTGGGGGTCTTTATGACCCTGGAGGATCTTTCCACCGGGGAGGAAACCGGCGGGACCGCCCTGGTGAGCGGTAAAACCTACCGGGCAAGGATACGGGTTTCAAGCAGCCGGGATCGCGCCTACCTGGCCCTGCGGGCGCCCATTCCCTCGGGGGCGGAGATCCTGGACGCGGCCTTTGTTACCACCTCAAGTTACGGGGACCGCCCGGAGGAAGAAAGGGGCTATAACCCTTCCCGGATCAGTTTTCAAACCATCCTGGATAACGAGGTTCAGTATTTCTGGGACAACTTTTACAAAGGGGAAAGCACCGTGGAATTCCTCTTCCGGACGGTCCGCCGGGGGGTATTCCCGACGCCGCCGGTACAGGCGGAATGTATGTACGAACCGGAAATTTTCGGAAGGAGCGAGGGGGCGCTTTTTACCATTGAATAAGAAAGCCGGGGAGGGATTCCGGAACCGGGCCCCCGGGGAAAGCTCCGGCGGGAATTCTCTTTTCCGGGGGCTTTTGAGCCGCCGGCGCTTCCGGGTTCCCCTCCTCCTGGGGATGCTCCTGTTGCTTTTTTACGCCCTCCTCCGCTTGTCCCCCTACGGGGACCTGGAGGCCTTTCTCCGGCGGCCCCGGAGCGTCCGCTTTTACGACCGGCAGGGCAGGCTGGTACAGATTCCCCCGGCGGAAGGGGGCGTCCGGCGGGAATACCGGCCCCTCGGGGAGATCCCCCCGGAGCTTGTCGCGGTGTTTGTTTTTGCCGAGGACGCCCGGTTTTACCGCCATCCCGGGATCGATCCCGTGGCCCTGTTCCGGGCCCTCTGGCAAAACCTCCGGGAGGGCCGGCGGGTGAGCGGGGCCTCTACCATCACCATGCAGCTTGCCCGGCTTATCTCCCCCCGGGAGGAACGGGGATGGGCCCAAAAAATCGGCGAGGCCTGTAACGCCCTGCGGCTTGAGGCCCGGCTGACCAAGGACCAGATCCTGGAAATTTACCTCAACTCCCTTCCCTTCGGGTTCCAGACCGAAGGGGTAGGCTCCGCGGCCCGGGCATTTTTTGCTTCCGAACTTGCCATGCTTTCCCCGGCCCAGATTTTCTCCCTTGCGGTGATCCCCCGGCGGCCCGCGGCTTATAATCCCCTGACCCGGGGGGAGGCCAATATAAACGCCGCCCGGGAACTCTACGCCCGGTTTGCCCAAAACCGGGCCGGCCCCCTCCCGGCATCCCCGCCGGACTGGGATTTTGCCGCCGCTTCGGCCCGGCGTTTTGATTACCCCTTTGAAATGCCCCATTTTGTCCGGTATGCCGCGGCGGAACTCGCCCGGGAAGGGGCGGAAACCCCCCGGGGTCGGCCCCTCCGGAACGAAATCACCCTTTCGGCGGATCTTACCCTCCAGCATTACCTGGAGGACCTCATCGCCGCCCATATTAACCGCTACTATGATTCCCGGCTCACCAACGGGGCCGCGGCGGTGATCGACAACGGAACCGGGGAGATCCTCGCCTGGGTGGGAAGCGCCGATTTTTTTAACGAAGAAGCCGCGGGCCAGGTGGACGGGGTTTTGGCCCCCAACCAGCCGGGGAGCGGCATGAAGCCCTTCCTCTATGCCCTGGCCCTGGAAAAGGGTTTTATGCCCGCCGAGGTTCTGGCGGACATTCCCAGGAATTTCGGGACCGACGCCCTTTATATCCCTCAAAATTTTAACAACCGCTTTAACGGCCCCATGCTTTTCCGGGCGGCCCTGGCCTCAAGCCTCAATATCCCCGCGGTATACCTGCTCTACCGCCTGGGGGTGGAAAACTATACCCTGTTCCTCCGGTCCCTGGGGTTTGGTTTTTCCGAGGAGGACGGGGCTTCCGCGGGGCTGGGCCTGGCCCTGGGGAACACCCCGGTAAGCATCGCCGAACTGGTCCGGGCCTTTAGCGTCTTTCCCCGGGACGGCCTCCTTATCCCCCTTTCCTGGGAAAGACGCCCCCGGGATTCTGCCTTGCCGGCGGCTTCGGCGCGCCCGGTTATGTCTCCGGATACCGCCCGGATCATCTGCTCCTTTTTGTCGGACCGGAACGCCCGGGTGCTGGCCTTTGGCTCGGGGCGGAATTTTTCCACCCCCTTCCCGGCGATCTTCAAAACCGGCACGGCCAACCAATACCAGAACATCCTGGCCCTGGGGGCGACCCCCCGGTATACCGCGGCGGTCTGGATGGGCAATTTTACCGGCGAGAC
>JAITRD010000254.1 GCA_031288575.1 Treponema sp.
CAAGTAAAATCGTGCTATTCTTTTACTAAACTTTACTAGTGAAAAATTGAAGTTTAAAAGGCCGAAGATGACAACCATAAAAGATATAGCCGCCGCCGCGGGGGTTTCGGTTTCTACGGTTTCCAATGTGCTGAACCACAAGCCAAACGTGGGGCAGGAAACCAAAAAGCGGGTGTTGCGGCTCTGTCAGGAAATGCGGTATATTCCCAATGCTGCGGGAAAAAGCCTTAAAACCGGCGAAAGCAAGACGATTTTGTTTAATTTCAACGATTTCGATCGGGGTTTTTATTTAAAGATCATCGAAGGCATCAATGATTATGCCGGGGATAACGGATACGATCTGATGATCTGTACCACCAAATCCTGCGAAAAGTATATGCACAACCGGTTGACCGACGGCTGTATTATCCTGGACGGCCGCATGGACGATAAAACCATCCGGCGGGCGGCATCGGAGCGCTATCCCATCGTGGTATTGGACCGGTTTTTGCCGGAACCCTATATAAAAAGCCTCGTGGTGAACAATTACGAGCCCATGACCGGATTGATGGAAGGGCTCGTTAAACGGGGGTACCGTAAATTCGCCTTTATCGGCGGCTTGGAACGTAGCGACGACAACAAAGAGCGGTTCCGGGCGTTTATCGACGTACTCGGCAGGCATCACCTGCCCTTCCGCCGGGAGAACTATTTTTCCGGGGATTACCGGGAGCGGAGCGGGTACCAGGCGGCGAAGATCTTCATGTCCGGCCCGGAGCTGCCGGAGATTTTTGTCTGCGCCAATGACAACATGGCTATCGGCGCCATGCGGGCCCTCCGAAAACGGGGCTACCGGATCCCGGAGGATGTGGCGGTTACGGGCTTTGACAACAACGAACAGGCGGAAATGGCGGGGCTCACCACCATAACGGTTCCCCATTATGAGCGGGGATACCTGGCGGCCAGTTCCCTTATTGAAAACATCCGGGGAAAAAAGAATTTTGCCCCCATGAAACTCACCGCGGCGGCAGCCTGGCGGGGGACCGTGGGCCGCCGGGTGAAGCCCCCGGGTCAGTATTGAGGGGAGCCGCGCGCAAAAAATTCCGGCGATCGGGGTTTGGTAAAATTATTCTATGTTTCACTAGAATATTAACCATATTTTACTGAAAAATATCGATAAAAATTAAAAAATAATTCAAATTTCACTTTTAAATTCAAATGTAAAGAGAATTTAAGAATCCGGATCGATTTTCAAAATCTTTTGAGAAACCCTATTCGGAATCAATTCTTACGCTCAAATCCGCGATTGTCCCCTCGAAATTTGCTCTTCTGCGGCTGTTTCAATTACTTATAATTTTACCAGGACTCTGAAAATAATCCTTGATCTATACCCAAGACGCCCGTACGGTTAAGTAAAACGTTTTATATCATGTCGGAGGTATGTATGAAAGGTATAAGAAGGAGTGCGCTGATTTTCACGGCGGCGCTGTCTTTGTGTTTTTACGGATGCGTGAAAACGGGCGGGGAGGAAGCGGGCAAATTCATTATTTTCCAATCCAAGGTGGAGATCACCACCCAGCTTGAGGCCGCCGTCAGGGCTTACCGGATGGAAAGCGGGGTGAATGTGGAGGTGTGGAGTACCACCGGGGATGATTACTTCCACCAGCTTAGGACCCGGATCGCCAGCGGGGAGGGCCCCACCCTGTTTTCCATGGTTCCCGGCGAGGAAGCGGCGGAGCTGGGAAACTACCTGGAGGATCTGGGGAATCTGCCCTTTGTCGGGGATATCGCCGAAGGCCTGGTGGAAAGACAGGACGGGAGGATCGTCGGCATACCCTATACCATGGAAGGGTTCGGCATTGTCTACAACAAGAACCTTGTTGATCCCGCCGAGGTTCGGGATTACGAATCCTTTGTCGGTCTTTTGAGCCGTGCCAGGGCCGCCGGCATTAACGGGTTCGGCCTTTCCCAGGAAAGTTACTTCCTCATCGGTCACATCCTCAACACCCCCTTCGCGATGATGCCGAATATGGAAGTCTATATGAAGAAACTCGCCCGGGGGGAGGTAAAAATGGCGGAAACGCCGGAATTCCAGGAATTCGCCCGGTTCTACGTCGCCATCCGGGAGTATTCCTATAATCCCCTGGAGGTCAACTACGATAAGGAATGTGGGGATTTTGCCACGGGAAAAACCGCGGCCATTCATCAGGGGAATTGGTGTTACGGTATGCTTGCCGATTACCAACCGGACTTTGAGATGGGCCTTATGCCCTTCCCCCTCATGGGGAACGATAAGCTCGCGGTAAGCGTCCCCGCGGTTTGGGGGATCAATTCCCAGGCCCCGGAGTCGCAAAAACGGCTGGCCAGGGATTTTCTGACCTGGCTTTATACCAGCCCCACGGGGATCCAGTTCCTCACCGAAGTATTCAGATTTATCCCCGTAATCAAAGGCATAATCAGCCCTGCCATGGACCCCCTGTCCGTGGAAGTTGCCCGGTACGCCATGGAGGGAAAGATCATCCCCTGGGCGACCAACTACTATCCCGCGGGGATCGTGGACGTACACCTCGTTCCCGTGGCGCAGCGGTTTTTTACCTCGAAGATGACCGAA
>JAITRD010000267.1 GCA_031288575.1 Treponema sp.
TTGACCGAAGCTTTGCACCATCTGACCCTCAAGGACAACGACAAAACCTTCTCGTGCAAAGCAAGCGTGACCCCCTGGGGAATTTTGCCCGCCCGCCCGGTCATTTTTGTTACGCTTCACCAGTTGGTTATAAAAGTAAATGCAGGAGCCCTGCGCAATCCCCTTGATTTTTTCCGCCGATAGATCCCAAAGTAGCTTATGCTAAACCAAACATCTTTGAATGAAGCCGCTGCCTTTAAAGGGCTTTACGATATCGTTGTCCGGCTGCGGGCTCCCGACGGCTGCCCCTGGGACCGGGAGCAGACCCCCGCAAGCCTCCGGGGGGACCTTATTGAAGAAACCTATGAATGCGTGGAGGCTATCGATCAGAAGGATCCCCCCCATGTCCGGGAGGAGCTGGGGGACATTTTTTTGCTGGCCACCATGCTTTCGTATATGCACGAACAGGAAGGGCTTTTTTCCGTTTCCGATGTCCTCTCCCAGGTATCGGAGAAACTTATCCGCCGGCATCCTCATGTATTCGGGGAATTAACAGGAAAGGACCGCGCCGGGGCGGAAGACCCCGCAAGGGCTTTAACCTCCGCGGAGGTTCTCACTAATTGGGCCCGGATCAAGGTTGAACAGGAAGGCCGGGAACCCAAGGACTCCCTCCTTGACGAGGTGAGCCGGGGGCTTCCTCCCCTGGACCGGGCATGGCAGCTTCAGAAAAAGGCCGCCAAGGCCGGGTTCGACTGGCCCGATCTTCCGGGAGTTCTGGGCAAAATCGGGGAAGAGCTGGAGGAGGCCAGGGAAGCCATTCAGGACGGCCAAAGGGAGCGGATCGAAGCGGAACTGGGGGATCTCCTCTTTTCCGTGGTAAATCTCTGCCGTTTTTTAAAGGTAGAACCCTCACTGGCCCTGCGGCGGACCAACAGCAAATTCACCGGCCGTTTTAAATATATGGAAAAGCGGATGAAGGAAACCGGGCAGGAGTTAAAGGGGGAGAACCTTGCGTTGATGGATTCCTTTTGGGAGGAGGCAAAAAAGCAGGTCCCCTAGGGCTAAACTTGAGCCACAAAATGCCGTGTAATTTCCGCAGGGGAGGGGAAAGGCCGGGAAAAACGCTTGCAGAGTCCGCCTCCGCTCGATATGCTCCGGCGGGGAGTTCCGCGGGCCTTAAAAAATGTTCGTAAAAACCATCACCGCCTCGGCGCCGTCTTCTTCTTTGGTGGATAATTCCAAGTTTCCCCCGTTTATGGCCCAGCGAAAGGCATTTTGCAGGTAGGTAAAAAAATCATGCTCCCTGAGTTTTTCCGGGTTCCGGACCGGTTCCCGGGAAGTCGCGGGGGTAGTGTCAATCCATATCGCCTGATCCTTTTCAATCCCGTAAGGCCCGAAACAGCGGTTCGGGGCGCCCGTGCCGCTGAACTGATCAGCCCCAAAACGAATGGTAAAAATATCGCCAAAACCTTCGGCTATGAGCCGGTCCCGGTCAAAACTGATGTCCCCGGATTTAGTCCTTACCGTAACCAGCTTCCAGTCCTTATCCTGGGCATCCTCGAAATTAGGGGCGGATTGGAGCGGAGGAGGAGGCGGGAGCGGGGCGCTTTTACAGGAAACTTCTATAACAATGCCGGCTATAACGGCGATAAGGCCTAAGTACTTGAAATGCGGGTGCATTTTTACTCCTATCATGAAATGATATGCTAAAATCGGCTGTTGTGCAACGAATTGTCCCGGCGCCAGGGATCCTGGGCGGTCATCTTGTTTTTTGGAATTTTATCTTCAATACTTAATAAAGAGAAAATTATGGTCGAAAATAACACTGCTTTTATAAAACATACTTCAAAGCGGCTCGTTTTGATTACCGCTGCGTCTTTGCTGATGGCCTTTGATCTTAATACGTTTATTCATGCGGGGGGGCTCATTCCCGGAGGCTTTACGGGCCTGACCCTGCTGATTAAAGAAAGCGCCCTCCGGTTCGGCGGCATTGACATACCCTTCAGCATTATCCTTTATATCCTCAATCTGGTGCCGGCGATCATAAGCTTTAAGTATATCGGGAAATGGTTTAGCTTCTATTCGGTACTGATGGTGATCCTTTCGGGGCTTCTTACGGACTGGATGCCGGCTATGTTCATTCAGATTATCCAGCTCCACGATGTGCTGCTTTCCGCGGTATTCGGCGGCATCCTTAACGGCGTGGCTACCGGCCTCTGTCTCCATGCGGGGGCGACCAGCGGCGGTACCGATTTTATCGCCATTTTTATTTCGGAAAAATACCGGAAGGACGCTTGGAATTATATTTTTGCCGGGAACTGCGTTATCCTCGTTTTGGCGGCTTACCTGTTCGAGCTTGACCGGGCTCTTTATTCGATTATTTTTCAATTTACCACCACCGTAGTCCTGTCCAGATTGTACCGGGGCTACCAGCAAAACACGCTGTTTATCATTACCGAAAAAAGCAAAGAGATTTTTAATCTGATCCGGGATACAACCCACCATGGGGCTACCTCATTTTCCGGCATCGGCCAGTACGAAATGGCCGAGCGGGTGATGCTCTATTCGGTGGTATCCGCCGGGGATGTAAACAGCCTGATAGCGGCGATAAAAAAGATCGATCCCAACGCCTTTATCAATGTAATAAAAACAGAACAAGTCAACGGACGATTTTACCAGCGTCCCAAGGATTAAGGCCCATAAAACCAGAGCGGTTTTAAAAAGACGATACTAAAAGGAGTAAACCATGCCGTACATGCAAGTTGTTATCGGGCGGAAACTTACCGCCCCCCAGAAAGAAACCTTAAAAACAGAACTTGGCCGCCTTATTACCATCATTCCCGGAAAAACCGAACCGGACCTTATCGTAAATATCCAGGACGGCGGCTCCCTTTATATGGACGGGACGGAAGAGCCCTCAGTATACGCCGATCTCCGGGTCTATACCAAAACGGATCCGGAAGCCAAAAAAGATTTTACCCGGAAATTTTTTGCCCTTATCACCCGGGAATTCGGCATAGAAGCGGGCCGCCAGTATTTAACGATAAGCGAATACGACCATTGGGGTTATGACGGGGAATTTCATTAAGGCTTGCCGGGAACCGAAGCTGCCGGACAAGCCCTAATCCCGTGAAGGCGCAAAGCAACCGGGCCGGAGGAAACGCCGGCCCTAGCGCTGAATCCGCGCGGATCCTCCGGCGGCAAAGGCTTCCACCTGATCCAGGCTCACCATGGAGGTGTCCCCCGGGGTGGTGGTGATAAGGGCTCCGTGGGCCCAGCCAAGTTTGAGGGCCTCTTCGGGGGTTTTCCCGCTCAAAAGGCCGTAAAAAAGACCCGCCGCAAAACCGTCACCGCCGCCTACCCGGTCATAAACATCCAGTTCGCAGACAGGGGCGGTATAGCTTTTGCCGTCCAGCCAAAGCACCGCGCTCCAGGAATGGCGGTTGGTGGAATGAACATCCCGGAGGGTGGTGGCTACCGCCTTGATGTTGGGAAAATCCTTGACCACGCTTTCCATCATGCCGAGGAAGGCCGAGGGATCGAGTTTATCCGCGGGTTTTTGCCCGCGGGATTCAACCTCGGGCCCCTTGAGGCCCAGCCCCTTCTGGAGATCCTCCTCGTTTCCTACCAGGACATCCACATGGCTGACGATTTTCCGCAGGGTCCGGGCGGCTCCCTCACTGGCCTGGGCCGTGCTTAAGCCCTGTTCCGCGGCGGCAACGGCCCAGAGTTTGGCCCGGTAATTCAAATCGAAGGAAACTACCGCTCCGGCCTTTTTTGCGGCCTGCATGGCCTCAATGACCAGTTCCGGGGTGGTGGGGGACAGGGCGGAGAAGATGCCCCCGGAATGGAACCAGCGTACCCCGGAAGCAAAAATGGCGTTCCAGTCAAAACTGCCGGGCTTGAGCCGCCCCGCCGCCTCATTGGAGCGGTTGTAGAACACCACCGGCGCCCGCACCCCCTGGCCCCGGTCGCTCCACACGATAGCCATGTTGGGGCCCCGGACGCCGTCAAAGGCAAAACGCTGGTAGTAAGGGGTTACCCCCGCCTTTTGCACGGCGTATTCAATCCGCCGGCCTATGGGATAATCCACCATAGCGCTGGCGATGGCAGTCCGTAAGCCAAAACAGGTGGACAGATTCGTAGCCACATTGTACTCGCCCCCGGAAACATGGAGGGAATAGGAAGCCGCTTCCGCAAAGGGAATGATCCCCGGATCCAGCCGGGTTACCAGAGCCCCCAGGGCAAGTAAATCATGTTTCGCTCCCTCCGCAGGGGGAATTGATAAAGGCGCCATAAAAATACCTCCAATTTAAACCGTATAGATAGACGCGCTGGTGTCGCCGCCGCGGCCGGTCCAGTTAGTGTGAAAAAAATCGCCCCGGTTTTTGTCTACCCGCTCATAGGTGTGGGCGCCGAAATAATCCCGCTGGGCCTGGAGCAGATTGGCGGGCAGACGCTCGCTCCGGTACCCGTCGAAATAAGCCAGGGCGCTCAGTAAGGCCGGGGCGGTAATGCCGTTTTGGATCGCCGCCGCCGCAACCCGGCGCCAGGAAGCCTGGGCATCCTCAATTATCGCCGTAAAGAAGGGGTCCAGGAGCAAATTCTCCAGGTCCGGCTTTTTGTCAAAGGCTTCCTTGATTTTCCCCAGGAAAACCGACCGGATAATGCAGCCCCCCCGCCACATGAGGGCGATGCCCCCGTTGTTAAGGGTCCACTTATATTCCCTGGCGGCCTCCCGCATTAAAAGATAACCCTGGGCATAGGAAACTACCTTGGCCGCGTAGAGGGCCTTTTCCAAATCCTTGATGAAAGCCTTAATATCGGCGGGGTTGGTAATTTTCGGGCCGGAAAAAACCTTGGAGGCCCGGACCCGTTCATTTTTAGCCGCCGAAAGGCAGCGGCTGAAAACCGCCTCCCCGATAAGGGTGAGGGGCACCCCAAATTCCAGGGCGGCGATCCCCGTCCACTTGCCGGTTCCCTTCTGGCCCGCCGTATCGAGGATCTTCTCCGCCAGGGGCGAACCGTCGGCGTCCTTATACCCCAGGATATCCCGGGTAATTTCAATAAGGTAACTGTTCAGCTCCCCCCGGTTCCATTCATCAAAGACATCCCGCATTTCATCGTAGGAAAGGCCCAGGATGTTTTTCATAATATCGTAGGTTTCGCAGATCAGCTCCATATCCCCGTATTCAATGCCGTTATGGACCATCTTAACAAAATGACCGGCGCCGTTTTCCCCCACCCAGTCGCAGCAGGGTGCGCCTCCTTCAACCTTGGCGGCAATGGCCTGGAGTATGGGCTTTACCAGGGGCCAGGCAGCGGGGGAACCCCCGGGCATAATGGAAGGCCCCGTCAAGGCCCCTTCCTCGCCGCCGGACACCCCGGTGCCGATATACAAAAGCCCCTTGGATTCCACATAGGCAGTACGCCGGATGGTATCCAGGTAGTTGGAATTTCCCCCGTCAATGATGATGTCCCCGGGCCCAAGAACCTTTAAAAGCTGTTCGATAGTACTATCCACCGCTTCTCCGGCTTTAACCATGATCATCACCTTCCGGGGGCGCTTTAAGGCGTCAGCCAAAGAAGCCAGATCAAGGCAGCCGGTAATTTTTTTACCGGCCCCCCGCCCGTGGATAAAAGCATCAACCTTAGAAGTGGTCCGGTTATACACCGCCACCCTAAAACCCTTGCTTTCCATATTGAGGACCAAATTTTCCCCCATAACCGCCAGCCCGATAAGGCCTATATCCGCGCTTTCCATTTTAATACTCCATATGAATTACTCATTAATGTATAATAGAAAAACCGGGCCGGACTTTAGTCCGCTTTAACCGGTTTTTCAAAGAACTTATTTTAAAAATAACCGAGTTTTGAAACAAGCTCAATAGTAATATTGAAGCGTAACAAAAATAACCGGCCGGGCGGGAAAAATCCTCAGGGGGGGCACGCTTGCTTTGCACAAGAGGGTTTCTCTTTGCTTCCGAGAAGGTCGGATGGTACAAAGCTTCGGTCTTAGGACCCATAGGGGTCCTCTGTCCCCCCATGGGGATTTTGCCCTCCCAGCCGGCCTTATTGTTCCTTTGGGGGGTAGGCCGTAAAGGACGGCCCTTTTTGGGGGGAAGAGGGTTTTCTGGATGAGGGAGGGGTGACGGAAACGAAAAAACACAACGGCGGTTATGATTAAGGCTTTTACTACCTCCCCTTTGC
>JAITRD010000316.1 GCA_031288575.1 Treponema sp.
CCGCATCGATCCCCCCTTCGCCGCCCAGACCGTGTACCTCTCCACGGTCCTCTCCCTGCCCACCATGTTCATCGCCATAAGCCTCCTCCGCGCCCTGGGCCTCTTTTAGGGGGACGGGGGCTTTTGAGCGGGAGACCTTACAGAAGCTGGTAACTCTTTAACATATTTTCCAAACCCCGGGACACATGGTTGTGCATACAAAGCCGGGCGTCTTCCCCGCGGCCTTCGGCAATGGCCGTGATGATCTGTTCGTGTTCCCGAATGGAATGAATGTAGTGATCGATATTGGATACGGTTTTCCCCTTAGACGGGCCGTTCCACAAGCCCATCAGGTAGCTCTCCAACAACCGGTTATCCGCCGCTTCCCAAATAGCCACATGAAAACATTGGTTGTAGTAGACAAAGGCTTCGCTGGAAAGATCCGGAAGCTGGCTTTTAACTTCCCCGGTCAATGTGGCAATTTCCGAGGTATCCATCTTGTTGAGGGTGGCGCAATAAACCGCTTCCCCCTCCAGCAGGAGCCGCATCTTGTAATGATCCTGGATGAATTTAATGCCGATGCCCCGAACCAAGGCGTGTTTATTCATCCGTAATTCAATAAACCCCTCCGCCGCCAGGGTCTGAAAAGCCTCCCGAACAGGGGTACGGGATATGCCGAGCTGGGTACTGATGTCGGTTAACGAGAGAGACTGACCTTCTTTAAATTCACCGGCGAGGATAGCGTTCCGCAGTTGGGCGGCTATCCGCACCCGCATGGGCATTATATCTATTGATTCCACGTGGCTGCCTGGGGCGAGTTTCAATCGAAGCCGCCTCATAGGGTGATTATACGCACTTTCGAGGATCAGGAAAAGCCCCCCTGGACATCGACGTTTACTCAAATTATTGAAGAAAAATGTTGACTTTCGGTTCATGTCATGATAATATTTTATATCTTGTATACAATATACAAAATACGATGTATTGAAGGAGGATATGATGCATGCCATCGAAAAAATATTGGCCCGGGCGGCGGGAATAACGAAGATACAAACCGGTGAAATTATTAATGCCCGGATAGATTTTGCGGAGATTAACGATCTGTACCTTCAAACCCTCTATTCCTTTAGGGAAATGGGGGGAACCACGGTCTGGGACCCCGGCCGAGTTGCCTTTGTTTTTGATCATTACGCGCCGGCGCCGACCATTCAGTCCGCTCAGATACACCGGGAAATGCGGGACTTCGCCCGGGACCAGGGGCTGCGGTTTCACTTCGATACCCATTGCGGGGTATGCCACCAGGTCATGGTAGAAAGCGGCCTCATTTATCCCGGCATGATCGTGGCCGCCACCGATTCTCATACCACGACCCACGGCGCCTTGGGGGCCTTCGGAACCGGCGTGGGGGCCACCGATATGGCCACCATCTTGATCTCCGGGGAGTTGTGGTTCCGGGTGCCCGAGATCATCGAAATCCGTATCGAAGGGACCCCTCCGCCGGGGGTGTACCCTAAGGATGTGATCCTCCACATCCTGGGCGCCCTCAAGGCGGACCGGGCGGTCTATAAGGCTATTGATTTTACCGGAACCTATGTGGATCAGCTTGACCTTTCGGGCAGGATGGTCCTCTGCAATATGGCGGTGGAAATGGGGGCCAAAACCGCCTATATGCAGCCCAACCAGGCGGTGCTGGATTATGTGACGGGTCGGGCAATACGGCCTTTTGAGGTTCAGGACACCGATCCCGGCTATACCTACCGGGAATCCTGGACATTTGAAGTTGATAAACTTTCCCCCCAGATTGCCGTCCCCCACAGCGTGGACAACGTACGGAATATCGGGGAGGTGGATGCGGTGGTGGATCAAGGCTTTGTGGGGGCCTGTACCGGCGGCCGGGTGGAGGATCTGGCCGAGGCCGCGGAAATTCTCCGGGGAAAAAAGCTTCCCCCCTTTGTACGGCTGGTGGTGATTCCCGCCTCCGCGGAGGTTATGAAGGAGGCTCTGGCGCGGGGGTATATTCAGGAACTGATGGACGCCGGGGCAACTATTTCCACCCCCGGCTGCGGTCCCTGCCTGGGTGCCCATGAGGGGGTCATCGCCCCGGGGGAGGTCTGCATTACCGCGTCAAACCGTAATTTTCCCGGCCGTATGGGGAGTTCCGATGCCCGCATTTACCTGGCCTCGCCGGCAACGGTAGCCGCATCGGTCCTCATGGGAAAAATTACCGACCCCCGGCCTTTGCTTCAAGGGCGGACCGGGGCATAAAGCCCAAGGAGGAACTGATGGAAACCAAATTTACCGGAAAAGCGCTGGTATTGGGAAAAAACATCGATACGGATCAAATTTATCCGGGACGTTTTTTGGAAATTGTCGATCCCGTGGAAATTGGAAAACGCTGTCTTTCCGGGGTCGATCCCGAACTGGCGCCTCAATTTCCAAAGGGAGGGATTATTGTGGCGGGGACCAATTTTGGCTGCGGATCAAGCCGGGAACACGCCGCCATCGCCCTGATCCGCATGGGGGCCGGGGTAGTTATCGCCGAGTCCTTTGCCCGGATCTTTTTTCGCAACGCCATCAACCTCGGCCTGCCCCTGCTCACCTGCGCCGGGATTACCCAGCGGGTGGCCGGCGGGGAATACCTTGAGGTGGACATCCTGGAGGGTAAAATCACCATTCCCCGCACCGGTGAGGAACTCCTCTGTCCCCGGATGAGCGAGCAGGCCATGACCATACTGCGGGCGGGAGGCATTAAGCCTCTTTTTAAAGCGCGTTTACAGGGGAACAATCCCCACAATTAATTCGGAAGGAGTGTGTCTATGAAAATCACCGATCTGAAGGTTCTTATGGTGAACCGTTTCATGTATGTAAAAATTTACACCGATGAGGGTCTCACCGGAGTAGGTGAATGCGGGGCCTGGGGTTTTTTGGACGCGGCGGCGGCGGCGGCCCTGACCTTCAAAAGTTATCTTATCGGGCAGGACCCCCTGCTGATTGAACACCATTGGCAGTACCTGTACCGCAGCTTTCATTTTCGCGGCGCCGCCATCATGGGGGCCCTCAGCGCCATTGACATCGCCCTCTGGGATATTTCAGGGAAATATCATCACGCCCCCATTTACCAACTCATCGGTGGCAGATGCCGGGATAATATCCGGGTCTATTACCATGTGGGGGGCGGTACGACTGAAGAACTGGTGGCCTCCTGCAAAAAAGCAAAAGAACTGGGGTATACCGCGGTGGGCCATCTTTCCCCGTTCCTGGATGAACCCCGGAACCAGCCCTATTTTGAAACCGGCGCCCAGCGGATCAACCGGGCGGTTGACCGGGTGCGTCAAATTCGGGAAGCGGTGGGGGATGATTTAGACCTCTGCCTGGAATTACACCGCCGGATGACCCCCGGGGAAGCTATCTCCTTCGCCCACAAGGTAGAAGCCCACACTCCCTTTTTCCTGGAAGATCCTATCAAACCGGACAACTTTGACGCTATGGCGCTGATCGCTAACCGGATCAATGTCCCCATTGCCACAGGGGAACGGATTCACACCATCCAGGAATTTGAAATGCTGCTTTCCCGCCGCGCGGTGAGTTATGTCCGGACCAGCGTCTGCCTTTGCGGGGGAATCACGGGAACAAAAAAGATCGCCGCTATCGCGGAAGCCCACGATGCCCTTATTGTCCCCCACAATCCGCTGAGTCCCGTCAGTACCGTGGCATGCCTGCATATTGCCGCGGCGGTGGAAAATTTTGCGATCCAAGAACTGCCGGATCATGATGGGCCCGCGGCCACTGAACGGTTTGTTTTTGATAAAACGGAAAACGTCAAAGCCCTCAAGCAGTCGGATATCGTTACGACCCTGCCTCAGGTTACGAAGGGTTTTATCGCGCTTCCCGAAGGCCCCGGCTTGGGTCTGGATTTGACCGAACAGGTGGAAGAACGGTTCCCGTATAAACCGAGGGATATTTATACCCGGCTGAATTCGGACGGTTCTATCTGTGACCAATAAAAGAAATTCGGGATAACGCTTTGCGGTCCGGTGTTTTTCCGGTTCCTGTATTTTTATATGAAAACAACATACCCCGTCCTTCAGGCGGGATTGTTGATGAGGAGGTAATTCATGTCGTCTCTCTTGAACGAGTATCAGGTCGGTTTTATTAAATTAAAATATTTCCTCATTATATTGGCGGTAACTATCATTGCGGTGATCTTTGACGCCCTGCCTCCAGGCTGGCTGGGAGGCTTTGTGGTCTGTACCGTCATTGGCATGGCCCTGATCAATATCGGGGACATTTGTCCTATCATCAAAGATTACCTCGGCGGTGGCGCTTTCTTGGCAATCTTTGGAGGCGCGGCGTTGGTATATTTTAAGGTATTCCCTGAGGGGACTACCAAGGTTATCAACGATTTGATCCGACCCATGGACTATATCGGCTGGGCGGTGATGGGACTTATCTGCGGCAGTATCCTGACCATGAATCGGAAACTGCTGGTGCGGGCCGGGATATTGTATTTGATTCCTGTTCTGGTGGGGGTCCTCTTTGCCTTTACATTCGCCGGAGTGGCGGGGGGCCTCGCCGGTTTTGGCTGGAGACGGGCAATCATGTTTGTCGCCTTGCCCATCATGGGAGGAGGCACCTCCGCCGGAGCGGTCCCCACCTCTCAGTTATACGGCGCGAGCCTTTCCCAGGACAGTGCCTATTATCTTTCCCTCCTTATGCCCGCAGTCGTATTGGGCAATGTCCTCGCCATCGTGGGGGGCGGTTTATTGAACCGGCTGGGGAAAGCCTTTCCCAAACTGACCGGTGAGGGCGTTTTGATAAGCGGTGTTGACCTGAATGAAGATAAGGCAGAAACCGTTCCGTTGCGGCACGGTTACCTGGGTATGGGCTTCCTCCTTTCCGGCATTTTCGCCGCCCTGGGGATACTGATCTCCAAATTTGTGCCGGCGATTCACTATTACGCCTGGACCATCATCTTGGTGGCCATTGTGAAAATCATTGGTATTTTTCCTAAAGAACTGGAAACCCAGATGGCCCAATGGTATGAGTTTATTCTGAAGGTTACCCTGCCGGCGGTTATGTTTGGGATCGGATGCGTCTATACCGATTTGGCGGTCGTGAAGGAATCATTCAGTTTGATTTACTTCTTCCTGGTGCTGGTAACCGTTATCGGCGCTTTGATCGGTACCGCCCTCAGTGGTAAATTGGTGGGGTTCTACCCCATCGAATCCATGCTTTCGGCGGGTCTCTGTATGGCAAACATGGGAGGCACCGGGGATGTGGCAACCCTGGGCGCGGCAAACCGTATGCAACTTATGCCCTTCGCTCAGATCTCATCCCGTATCGGAGGGGCGATCATTATCATCATTGCCAGCATATTAACGGCCACGATTGGAAGAGGCCTATAAACTTTGAGGCGTGCCAGGGAATCCCGGACCGCGATCCCTTGCCGCCTCATTTTCCCGATTACGGTTCTACTGTTTAATTTTGCGAAACCGCCGCTTGGTTTAACAGAGAAGGATCGTTCGTTTAATGCGGTCAAGAGCAGCGCATAATTATCGCCTTCTAAAGAGTCAAAATGTTC
>JAITRD010000091.1 GCA_031288575.1 Treponema sp.
TTGCCGAAAAAATCAACCTCCCGGACGAGCCCGGAGAGGATCGGCAAGGCGGAAGGGCCCCCCGCGGGGCGGGTTTCCCCGGGGGGTTCCTTGCCCTCCGGCAGCACCTCCAGCCACTCGGGCCGAAGGAGGTATTTTTTCCCCTCCCATTCAATAAAGTTCGCGTTCCCGGAAAAATCCGCGGCAAAGGCTGTGGCGGGGCGGTTATAGATCTCTTCGGGGGCGCCCAGTTGTTCCAGCCGGCCCCTGTTCATCACCGCGATCTGATCCGAAAGGGACAGGGCCTCCTCCTGATCGTGGGTAACATAGAGGGTGGTAATCCCCAGGCGGCGCCGGATATCCTTTAGCTCGTCCCGGACCCGGAGGCGGAGTTTGGCATCCAGGTTGCTTAGGGGTTCGTCCATCAAAAGGATCCGGGGTTTGAGGATGATAACCCGGCCCAGGGCGAGCCGCTGCTGCTGCCCTCCGGAAAGTTCCCCGGGATAACGGCGGAGGAGGTCCCCGATCCCCAGCATTTCAGCGGTTTCGGCGACTTCCTTCTTTTTTAGATTTTCCGGGGTTTTCCTTAAATTGAGGCCGTAGGCAAGGTTTTCCTCCACCGTCATGTGGGGAAAAAGGGCGTAGTCCTGGAACACGATGCCGGTGCTGCGTTTTTCCGGGGGGATTCCCCGCTGGTCGATGCCGCCTAAAACCACCCTGCCCTGGTCGGGTTCAAAAAAACCGGCGACAATCCTGAGCAGGGTGGTTTTCCCACAGCCCGAGGGCCCCAGGAGGGTGGTAAAACTCCCCCGGGGAACCTTAAGGGAAAAATCATCCACCGCGGTAAAGGCGCCGTAGTTTTTGACAACCGAAGATAGTTCCACGTCATAGAGGACCCCTGTTTGTTCCATACGCCCCTATTTCCCCCTCATTTTGAATTTTCGAAAATTTCCCCCAGGAACTGTTTCCCCAAGAGCAGCCGCAGCGCGCCCAGGGCCAAAAAGGTAATTACCGTGAGGATAAAGGCCAGGGCGGCGGATCCTCCCCAATCCCCCTGGGCGGCCAGGTTAAGGATCACCACCGAGGTAATTTTGGTGGTAAAGGTGATAAGGAAGATAACCGCGCTGAGGGTTCCCGTGGCCTGCACAAAGGTAAACACAAAGGCCGAAGCTATGCCCCGGAAAATAAGGGGACAGAGGATGCCGAAAAAAAGCCGCAGCCGGGAAGCTCCCAGGGCCCGGGCGCTGTCGTCCAGGGTGGTACGGACCCGCATGAGGGAGGCCGAGAGGATCCGGTAACCCGCCGGAAGGTAACAGACGATCATCACGATCACCATAATAAACCGGGTCCCGGTCAGGGGGAAGATCCGGTTGTTAAAGCCGATTACATAGGCAAGCCCCAGGAGGGATCCGGGGATTGCCGCGGGGATCATCACCGCCGAGTCGATGATCCCCCGGAAGGGGAGGCCGGTCCGTAAAACAAAAAAAGCCGTCAGGGAGGAGACAAGGGTGGTTCCCGCCGCCGCAAGGAAGGCGAAGATCAGGGTGTTGGCAAGTTCCCCCCGGTAGGAAAGGGCGGCCAAAAGGTGTTCCCCGGTAAACCGGGAGTCCACTCCCCAGATCCGGGAAAAGGCTCCCCCTACAACGGACAAAAACTGGGCCAGCACGATGAGGGAGAGAAGGCCGCAAAAGAGAAAGAGGAGGACCCGTACCGGCAGGGCCGGCAGGGAATGGCCCATGGAAGAGGTCCGGTCCCCCACCGTGGCGAGGCGGCCCCCCTGTTTCCCCAAGAAAAGCCGCTGAACCAGGAAAAGGGCCAGGGCCGGGACGAGGAGGATGATCCCCAAAACCGCGCTGGTTCCCGCGTTGGCCCAGCCGGTAAGCTGGGTATACAGCTCCACCGCCAGGACATTATACCGCCCGCCGATAAGCATGGGGTTCCCGAAGTCGCTTAACACGGAAATGGCGATAAAAAGCAGGGCGGAGAGGATCCCCGGCAGGGTAAGGGGCAGGGTGATGGTCCTAAAAACCCGGAAACGGCCGGCCCCCGCGTCCCGGGCCGCGTATTCCAGGGAGGGGTTCATCCCCTCGAAGGTTCCCTTGATGATCAAAAAGGCCACGGGGAAAAAACAGAGGGTCTGGGCGATAAGGAGCCCCGGCAGGCCGTAAAGGGAAATATCGGCATGGAAAAGCCCCCAGGTGAATAAGCCCCGGCGTCCGAAGAGGAGGATAAAGGAAAGGCCCCCTACAAAGGGGGGAGTTACCAAATGGAGGACCGGGATAAACGAAAAAAAACGGCCCAGGGGAAGCCCTCCCCGGATGACCCCGTAGGCATAGATAAAGCCGGTCAACACCGAACAGGAGGTGGAAAGCAGGGTGAGGAGCAGGGTATGGCCCGAAGCGTCGAGCCAGCGGGAGGAAGAAAAAACCCGGCCCCAGCTCCCGGGGCCGGCCTCGGAAAAAACTCGGGCCAGGGGATAGAGAATAAAGAGAAAAACAAAAACCAGGAGCGCCCCCCAAAGGCAGCGCACCGGGGCGGATTCCCGCCCCGTCTTTCGGTTTGCCCCGATAATTTATAATACCTCGTTTTGCCAGCGGGCGAGTACCGCGTCCCGTTGCGAGCCGGCTAATTCAGAATCATAATTAAGCAGGTCAAGTTTATCAACCGATAGGGCGTTTGCCGATTGTTTTACCTCCGGGTTTACCGGCATGGTATGGGAAAGGGAGGTAAAGAGTTCCCCCGCTTCCCGGGAAAGCATAAAGTCGATGAATTTCCGGGCGTTTGCCGTATTAGGCCCCCCCTTGATAACCGAGACTGCGTCCACTTCCCCCACCGTCTTGGGGGGGATGATGATCCGTACCGGGAAGCCCTGGGAAACGTAGAGTTCCATGGCGTGGACATAGGCGACGCAGATGGCGTATTCCCCGGTGCCGATGAGCCGGGGGGGCGCCCCGCCGCTGGAAGGCAGTTGGGCCGCCAGGGGGGTAAGCTTCTTGAAGTACTCCCAGCCCCCTGCTTCCCCAAGCCGCTGGAGCTGGCTCTGGAGGAAAAGGTAGCCCGTGGAGGAAGCGGTAGGATCGGTAAAGATAAGTTCCCCCTTATAGTCGTTGTCCGCCAGGTCGTCCCAGGTAGCGGGATAGGCCTTTCCGGGGAATTTCTCCTTAAACCGGGTTTCATTGATCCCGATCCCCAGGGTGAGGACGCAAAATCCCGTCCAGCTCCCGTCCTGGGCATAGGTATAGGCCGGTACCGATTGGGCCAGGCGGGACGTATAGGGGTCCAGGGCGCCGGCCTGGGCCACCGCGATATGGAGGCTCTCGGCGCCGCC
>JAITRD010000122.1 GCA_031288575.1 Treponema sp.
GATCTCCGCGGTGGCTATTCCCATGCCGAATCCGATTTCGATAATCAGGGGATTTTTATTGCCGAAGATCCCCCCGTAATCCGGGGGAAGGGGGCTAAAGGGAATAAGGTACCGGGGGCTCAGGGTTTCGTAGGAACGTTTTTGGGCATCACTCATCCGGCCGGAACGGCGGACATAACTTTTGATCCTGAAATCCAATGCCGGAGAATTTCCCCCCCAGGGCTCCCTTCCTTCCCGGGAAACAACAAGATTGCCATCCTCAGTCATTGCGCAGAGGAACAACATCGGTTAAGGCGGAGGTATAATACTCGGGATCCTCCGCCCACAGGGCAACAGCCCGGATGCTTGAGGCCAGCCGCAGATCCTCCAGGGCCCCGCCGGGCTGCTCAATCAACAGGGTGGTGACCAAATTTCCCTGGCCGTCGTAACACAAAAAACGGTGTACCGGATAATCCGATTCAATCCGGTATATGCCGTCGGTAATATACAAATAAGGAAAAGAAAACCGGGGTTCCGGAGGGGCGTCGAAGGTGAAGGTTTTTTCCGTCCGTTCCCCCCCCTTATTGACCAGCACCGCCCGGTACTGGCCCCGGGGCAGGGTTTCGTTATCGGCCATGGCAATTCCCCGGCTGCCGATCCAGGTCTGCCCCTCGCTCTCAAAGGTAACCCAGTCGTCGGAAGTTAAAAGCCAGCGTAATCCCTCCCGGTCCTGGTAAAGATATAATTCCTCCAGGTTATTTATCCCGTCGTCATCCTCGGGGATCACAAAAAAAGAAAACCGTTCCTCCGGCCTTTCCGCTCCCTGATAGTATACCAGTTCCATAAAACCATAAGTTATCCGGGGCTCCACCCGGGAACAAGAAAAAAACAAGAAAACCCAAAGGCAAAAAAGGAAGGCCCCGTAAGCCGGCCGTTTTTTTAGGGAGGAACCCGGATAAAAAGGCATAAAACCAATCGGCAAAGAGCTGTTTCTCATGTATTTCTACTATAACCTCCCGGGGGCCGGAAAAACAAGCATTCTTGACGCCGGTTCCCTGAGGGACTATCTTTGACCAGTAATGTCAATACGATGTTTCCTGTTATCTTTTTTTTTGATTTTTCCCTTTTTAATTCTCCCCGCCCAGGAGGAAAAGGGGATCCCGGGAATTGGGAGAAAGCCCGATCCCAGGCGGAGCGAAGCCTCCCGCCGGGAAGAACTTCTCCGCATCCTGCGGGAACGCTCCTTTCCCTTTGAAGAGCGTTCCCTTTATGCCGAATACGGCGGATTTGGCTCCTCGATCCATCTTTCCTTTCCCTCTGCCGATTTGGCCGCGCCCGGGGGGACCCAGTTTGTTTTAGCCGTGCCCCTTTCAGCGGCCGGCAAGGAAAACGGGGAGGGGCTCCCCTTCCGCTTTGAGGCGGCCCTGGCTTTTATTGAAAAAATTCGTTCCGGGGATACGGGGACGGACATCCGGGTTGCCTTTCTGGGGGATGAAGTTCAGCGGCTGCCGGAGGAGTTTCAGAAACGGCCCCATATCGGGCTTGAGGATCTGTACAATACCCTGAACAATCCCGAGGATACGGTTTTATGGTATCTGGACGCGGACGCGGCTCCCCGGGAGATTACCATCCACCACGGAACGGCGGATACTATCGCCCCCTTAAGCATTCTCAGGTCTCTGCCCGAGCTGTGCGAAAAGTATCATCTTCCCTACCGTTTTGCGGTCCGTTCCAATGAGCTTTATAAACTCAGGCTGATCGACGGGCCTTCTGTCCTGCGTTTTGCCCAGAGCCGGGAAATCAACGCCCTTTATATTTCCGGCGAAGAAATTCCCTTTTCCGGGGCAAGTTCCGGCGGCGCCCCCGGGGAAACCCTCCAGGCGGAGAATTTCGCGGCCATGCTCGTTTCTTATACCGCTTCCCTTCGGGTATCCGCGGAAAACCTGGATTATCATTTTACCATTATCCGCCTTTTGGGAAAAATTGTTTTTATCTCCGAGCCCCTCACCATGATTTTCCTGCTTACCCTTGCGGCGTTGTTCTTTTTTGCCCTGCTTATGTATTCCGTCCTTTATCGGCATATTCTGCTTATCCGGTGGCAAATTTTCCTCCGGCGGTCCTGGGTAATCCTGGTTTTTTTGGCCTTCCTGGTAATTACCCTGCAAGGGGGAGGGGTGCTTTTATCCCTTCTTTCAAAACGCCTCAGGATTCTCCAGCCTGCCGGGGCCTACGGGGAGGGGGCCCTGAAACTGATTTTTGCCATGGTGTTGTTTTCCTTCCTCTACCCCATACCTGAATTGTTCCGGATACCCCGAAAAGAGGATTTTTATGGCAGCACGGCGGTTCTTCTGGTTACCCTGGGGGTACTTATTGCCGCGTTTTTGGACATTACCCTTGTCCCCATGTTTTTATGGGCCTTTCTTTTTATTTTCCTGGGGGCCTGCATAAAAAAACCCTTCCTGGTCCGCCTGTTTGCCCTCGTTACCCCTATGCAGGCGACGACAGCCCTTTTGACCATCCTCCGGTTCGGCAACGGCAAATTGGCGGAAATCCTCCGTTCCGACAACCCTTTTATCAACTTCTATTTCGCGGTTATTTTATTGCCCTTTATTCTCATTTTTAAACGGGGGGATGCCCTTTCCCGGAAGAGAAAATCCTCCCCTCCCCTCAAGGTGCGGCTTATTCCCCGGCTGGTTCTTTTGGCGGTAAGCATAGGGGCGGGCTCGGGGTATATCGCGTATATGGCAAAACAGCCGGCGCAAGAACCGGTGCGGCGGACCATTGTGGAAACATCCGGCGAAAGGGGAATTCTCAATGCCCGGACCCGGGAAATTGATTTTTTAGAAAGACGCATCACCGAAGTATACCTGGAAGCCCGGGGAAACCCGGTTCGTTTTGATATGTACCTGAGCTCCGACAAGGGGGTTCTTCCGGTGGTTTATTCCGCCCCCGTACCCTTTGAATTCAGCGCCGAAGGGGATTCCCTTGAATTTATCCTGGGGGAAGGCCCCCCCAACCCCTTTTCTACTGAAATTGTAATTCCCCTGGATTTTACCGGCTTTTTGCGGGTGGAAGCGCTTTACACCCTATGGGACGGAACCCTGGATGCCCAGCCCCCCCCGGAAAAGGATGATTATGTCCTGCGGGTTGTCCGAACCATTCCCATCTCGCCTTAAGGGAACCGGAAAATATGCCCTACCAGATGATCTCCAAACGGAGCCCTTCCCGGGCGGATAAAACCTCCGCCATGGGAACCCTAAAGGATACCTGTTTTCCCCGGCCGCTTAAGTCTCCCCCGGGGACAGCTTCGAGGGCTTTTCCCCTTCCCGTATAAAGGGCGAGGGAAGCCTCTTTCGGAGCGGAAAGGCTTATTTCCAATTTATATCCCTCCGCAAGGGAAGCAAGGAGGGTTAAAAGCTCCCCGTCAGGATTTTCCAAACCCTCGCTCAAGGTAAGGGAAAGCCGGGAAAGCCCATTTTCCCGGCTGAAGGAAGCCCCTTGTCCCGTAGCGTCCAGAAAAGGGAGAAGGGCTTCCATATCGGAAAATTCCAGCCCTATCCGGTTGATCAGATCCTTTTCATCCTTTTTAGAGGAAAAAGAAATCATCCTGATTCCCGGAAGCCGATCAAGGGTCCGTTCAAAATCCGCTTTTCCCACGGGGATCGTTAACCACCCCGCGTTGCCGTCCAGTTTCCCCAGGGCTTCCAGGGCCAGGGGAATACGGTATTCAAGCGATATAGTGCCCGAGCCGTCCCCGCGCAGGATGATAGATGAGCTGACCCCAATACAGGAACTTAAAAGCAGCACCAGAGCCGTGACAAAGGGCAAAAAACTTTTCTTTTGATTCATGGATATTCCTTAGGAGGTTAAAATTCTTCCGAATAAATACTAATATCCTGGATACGAACCGGAATTTCCCGTTCTATCATCTCAAAGGCCTTATGCAAAACCGATTCGCCGAAGGTTTTTGAATTAGAGACCAGGGCCCCCCCGATTTGGGCAAAAGAGAGGGAGTCCTGAAGATCCACTTCAGCGGCGCTCATGTGAAAACGGCGCTGCAATTTATCCTTTATGGAACGGATAATACGGCGTTTTTCTTTAATATTATCCACATCGGGGATTTCAAAAATCAACTGGATCATGGAAACTATCATAAGCCGCCGCCTTTCCGAAAAAACCGCCCTATAAAAATATAGCTTATGGGGGCATATTTTTCTATGGCCCTGCTTCGTCCGGTGAAAGGCCGGTTTCATTTATCTCCCCTGCTTCCGCTTCGCCTTCTTCCGGGGCTTCTTCCTCAGCTTTCCGCTTCTCCGCCTGGGCGGCGAGAACCGCGTCGATTATATCCCGCAGGTCTTGCCGGTGGCCTTCAGTGATCCGCTCATCCTGAAGGAATTCTTCCAGGGCGCCGGTATCCTCAAAACCCTCATCCACGGCTTTTTTTAACTCGACGATCCCCTCTTCATTTTCGGGATCCGCAATCAGGAGCAGTTTTGCGGCGGCATAACGCACATCGGGCTTTTTCGGGTCCGTACTATCCTGGGCTAAACCGTTCAGGATTTCCCGGTATTGTTCCAGAGCCCGGACATAGAGTTCCGCCTGTTCCAGCACACGGGCGTATTCATACTGTACCTTTAAATCTTTATTGTTAGTAAGCCAAAGGCTATAGCTGTCTACCGCCTCTACCTTGTTTTGGGCCCTTTGGGAACGGGCATAGAGCAGGAGAACATCGTTATTTTCTTCCAGGGCATATTGGTATTTTGCTAAAACCGCTTCTGTCCGGGCATATTGTTCCGTTGCGTAAAGCATCAGGGCGTAATTATACCCGTCGTCGGCGCTTTCGGGGACAAGGGCCATGATCCGGCTGTAAAAAGCTTCCGCCGCAGCGAAATCCCCCAGCTTAATCCGGGTATAAGCCGCCGCTTTCAGGGCCATAACATTATCGGGATCCCGCTCCAGGACCTTTTCAAAAATTGCCGCCGCGTCTTGGTAACGGCCCAATTCAAAGGCGATCCTGCCCAGGGTATAATCTGAGGCGACCTGGGTTTTATCCACCATCCGGGCCCGGTTAAGCCATTTTTCGGCCTCTTCGTACTTGCCCAGATCAAAATAGGCAATCCCCAGGGAATAATACTCCTCCGCGGAAACCGCCCCGTAGAGGGAAGTACAGGAGGCAAAGAGGGCCGCCCCCAAAAGAATTCCCCCGAAAACCGCTAAGATAATCCGGCGGCGGCTTAACAAACCTGCCCCGGGAGGAGGCATATTCAATGCCTCGGCACGAATAAAGTCCCGGTTATTCATGGGGCGTATTAAGAACCGTCCCTTCGATTTCCCGGAGCTGGGCCCGGTAAAGCCGGGCTATGGCGGAACCGTAATCGGCAATTAGCTGGATGATGTTCCGGGGATGATCCTCCCGGTCCCGGCCGTTGATCCGGTCTCCGGCGTCTCCCAGGCCCGGCATAATATAAGCCGCCTCATTGAGGACCGGATCCATCCAAAGGGTATAAACCCGGCAGTTATCCAGGGCCCGGACCACCCGGAGGGCCCCCTTGAGGGCGGCAATGACGTTAAAAAACTGTATGGATTTGGGCTGTATCCCCTCGCCCAGGAGGTACTTTACCACCGTCACCAGGCTCCCCCCGGTGGCGTTCATGGGGTCCGCAAAAATCAGGTCCTTGCCGTCCAGCAGTTCCAGCTTAAAATAGGACCGGTCCAGATCGAGGATGTATTCCATGTCATTTTCATGTTTCGTATCATCCCGCCTTATTTTAAAAAGGGCAAAGGGGGTTACGTAACCGTGGGAGGAATATTCCTCTATCTCCTTGGACATGATCATGGAGGGGAGCAGGGCCCCCCGGAGCATGACGCACATAACGGCATTTTCAATTTTATCGTCAATATTGGTAATCTTATGGACCGCGTAGTTCTGCACCGGCACGGTTACCGGGGTTTTTACAATAAGGTAATTTTTGTTCGTCCCGGGCATGCCCCCATAGGCCAGTTTAAAAAGCATTTCGTAGGCCCGCTGGATATAATAAACAAATTCTTGATTTTCCGTCCGGACATCCCGGAGTTTTGCGATAAGCCGGGAGGCTTCCGGGTGGCTTTCCTGGGGGGTAAGGAAGGAATAGACCTGAATTCCCGGCTCGTTGCTGCAAATTTCCTGCATCAGGGTCCCCATCTCGTTGTAAAGCCCGATGAGGTTATCCTCCTCCCGCTGCCGCTCCCGTTCCAGCCGGCTTGAGGAGAGGATGCTGAAACAGCTCATCACCTCCCGGTAAATTTTATCCATCCGGGACATATAGGTTTTATCCGTTTCGGATAAATATCCGTCCAAATCTTCCGCTTTTAAGATGATTTTATTCATATCCGGCTTCCTCCGGCCCCATGGAACCTTTCCTGTTTAAATCATACCGGTAAAGGCAGGGAATTGCAATTGACCATATTGCGGGGCAAAGGCCTCGTTCTTTTAAGAAGGGGATTTTTTCCGCCCGAAAGGGATAAAAGGGGTAATTCTAAAATTTAAAAGCCATGCCCAGGCTGATTACGGTCAAACGGGTATAACCAAGATCCAAAAACAAGCCGAAATGGGGGACAAAGAAATAACGGCCCCCGATATTTACCCCCCACAGGGGCAGGAACTCAGAATAGGAACCTGTCGTATTTCCTCCGTCCAGGGCTTCAATGGTATAATTCCACGAATTTAAAAGAAAACCCGCGGTTATGGTGGCGTAGGTGTCGAGCTTATTCACGCCCCAGTTAAAATGATAGGAAAACCGACCGCCGGCTCCAAAAACATAGTAACTAAAATCGCTGCTTCCCGTTTTATCGGGGCTTTCCGGTAAGGGTATGCCGGGATCCTTTGTATATTCGCCGGAAAATCCCAGTATCAGCCCCAGGGAAAAGGGCAATCCCCCGATGGAAAGGGCGTAATCGGCGCTTGCGATAACCGGAGGCACCCGGGTTTTCGTTCCCGTATTGATGCTGGTGCCATAACCGGCGCCAATATTGAACAGGATGGCCCCTTTATTTATGGCCCCGGGGTATTCGGTAAGATCGATGCCGAATACCGGCATTCCGGCAAAACAGAACAAAATCCACCATAAACATTTCCGCATAATTAAGCTTCCCATGTTTTTATTTCGGCATATTCATAGTATAATATAACGGCGGAGAATAAATCTTCATTTTTTAAAAAAAAGCTTTTCTAGGCCGCAAAAATACATTAATATAGTTGTCAAAAATAGAGGAAGGGGGTATTTCTCTATGAGAATCACGACTCGAGGCCGTTATGCCTTACGGGCTTCGCTGGCATTGGCTAAGCTGGGACAGGACGGGGCCCCTGTATCTATTAATAGCTTATCGGAACAGGAAAATATCTCTTCCGTGTTTCTGGAACAAATTTTTTTTAAGCTGAGAAAGGCAGGCATTGTTTCTTCCGTCCGGGGGCCCGGCGGCGGGTTTTGTTTCGCCCGCCCCCTGGATAAACTGACGATCAAGGAGATCCTTGACGCGGCGGGGGAAGAACTGGATATCGTATCCTGTGACAAGCATATCGAAAACTGTAACCGGATAGGCTACTGTTTAAGCCATAAAGTCTGGATCGATGTAACCGATCTGGTCAATAATTTTTTTAAAAGTGTAACTTTGGCGTCGATTCTGGAAAAAAATAATTCCTGAGGGACGGCGCCGCGGGAAGGGAGAAATGCATGGAACAAAGGGTAAGGGATAAGGAATCGTACCGGAAAATTACCGGAGCCTTTAAAACCAGGCGGCAGGGCGCTACCATCGCCGATATCGTCGCCCAAACGGCCTTACCCTTGCAAACCGTCCGGGAACTGGTTCCCCTGGCGGCGGATGAGTATTCCGCCCGGCTTGAGGTAACCGAATCGGGGGAAATCCTTTATTCTTTCCCCCGGGGTTTTGTCAGTAAATACCGGGGTTTCCGGGCGGGACTGCGGCGGTTTGCCGAAAAAGCCGGTAAAGGCCTAAGCATTTTTGGCACCTGGCTTTTTAAAACCTGGATTATGGCGATGCTCCTGGGTTATTTCGTGCTTTTTATGCTTATTGCCCTGGCGGCCCTGGCGGTTTCAGCCGCCGCAAGCGCATCCGGCTCCAATAACCGCTCTGATAACCGGGGAGGCGGTTTCGGGGGATTATACCTCGGTTCAACTATTTTCAACTTTATTATCCGGATTTGGTTTTATTCCGAGTTAAGCCGTTCCCTGGATCGCCGCTACGAAAATCCCCGCGGCCCCCGTCCCCGGGGGAAGCCGCTTTATAAGGCAATTTTTTCCTTTGTTTTCGGGGAAAAGGATCCCGATGCGGACCTGAACGCCCGGACGAAAAAGGTCCTTATTGCCTATTTACACAGCCACCGGGGCATTATTTCTCTGCCGGAGTACATGGCCCTTTTCGGCGTCCCCCCGTCGCAGGCGGAGGAGGAGCTTTGCT